>NZ_JBEXXN010000038.1:0-24710 GCF_040630445.1 Streptomyces sp. NPDC005805 | reverse complement strand
CTCGGGTCCGGACGCAGGTCCGGCTCGCGGCGGCCCGGACTCGGGGCGGTACGCGGGTGTCGTGTCCCGACTGGCCGCCGCGACCGGCCGGACCCGCGCCGGGATGGACCTCGCGGTGCGCGCCTGGCGGGAGGGTGGAGCGGCCGGACTCGCCGTCCTGGAAGGGGGGTTCACCCCTGACGCGGCGCTGCTCGCCCGCGCGGCCGACGCCCTGGAGAGCGCCTGGGGCGAGGACGGGCCCCGGCCCCGGCTGCGCGCGGCCGGGGCCGGTCGCTGGACCGTGGTCGGCACCGGGGCGCAGCTCCGGCTCGGCCCGGACGGGCGCTGGTGGGCATTCGTCCGGGAGGGCACGGCATGGGCGCCCGGCGGCCCGCCGTCCCCCGATCCGGCGACGGCCCTCGCGGCGTTGACGGCGGACGCCCCCTAAGAACCGGGAGGCGGCCGAAGGCCGGGCGGCGCAGGACGCTTGTCGCCGCCCGGCCGCGGGTCCACGATGGGCACGGAGGAGGCCGACGTGAGCAACCCATGGGTGGCCCTGGAGCCCGGCGCCGATCCGGCGGAGCGGAGCGCGGCGCTGCGGCGGGCGTACGACGCGTATCTGACGGCGGGCCGGGTGGAGATCCCCGTGCGGCCCGAAGTGGCGGACTCCTGGCGCAGATCGGCGGCGGCCCGGGTCAGCCCCGAGGGCGTGGCGGGCGTCGAGCTGGGGGACGAGGACCTGGAGGCGTACCGCGCGGGCCATGTCCTCGCCGCCGTGATGCCCCTGGTGCGCGAACTGACCGGCGCCTACGCGCGGGACGGCGAGCACCTGGTCGCGGTGTGCGACGCGCACGGGCGGCTGCTGTGGGTGGAGGGACCGGCCGCGACCCGGGCGAAGGCGGGCCGGATGAACTTCGTGCCCGGGGCGCGCTGGTCGGAGACGACGGCCGGCACCAACGCCCCGGGGACGGCGATCACCGTGGGCCGGCCGGTCCAGGTGTTCGCCGCCGAGCACTTCCGCCGGCCCGTGCAGGCGTGGACCTGCGCGGCGGCCCCGGTCCACGACCCGGCCACCGGCCATCTGCTCGGGGCCGTCGACATCACGGGCGGCGACCGGCTGGCCCATCCGCACAGTCTGGCCTTCGTCGGGGCGGTGGCCCGGGCGGCCGAGGCCCAGCTCGCCCTGCTGGCGCCCCCTCCCCCGGCCGAGTCCCTGCGGCTGACCGCGCTGGGCCGGGACGAGGCACTGCTCACGGCCCGGGGCCGGCGGATCCGGCTGAGCCGGCGGCACAGCGAGATCGCGGTGGTCCTGGCGGGCCGCCCGGAGGGCATCGGCGGGGACGAACTCCTGGTGGAGCTGTACGAGGACGAGGCGGTCACCCCGGTGACGCTGCGCGCCGAACTCTCCCGGCTGCGGCGGCTGCTCGGCCCGGAGCTGCTGCGGTCGCGGCCGTACCGGTTCGCGGCGCCGGTGGAGGCCGACTTCGACCGGGTCGCGCGGCGGCTGGCGTCGGGGTCGGTGGCGGACGCGCTCACCGGGTACGCGGGGCCGCTGCTGCCCCGGTCGGCGGCTCCGGCGGTGGTCCGGCTGCGCGGGCGGCTGGAGGACGGGCTGCGCGCGGCGCTCGTCGCGCGCGGGGACCCGGCGCTGCTGGCGGACTGGGCGTACAGCCGGTGGGGCGGCGAGGACCTGGCTGCGTGGCGGGCGCTGGCGGCCGCGCTGCCCCCGGCCCGGCGAGCGCCGGCGCTCGCGCGGATCGCGGAACTGGACGCGTGGCAGCGGGCGTGACCGGCCGGGTGGGCAGCGGGCGTGACGGGCCGGAGTGCGGGGCGGGCGTGGGCGTGACGGGCACGGGGCGGGCGCGGCCGGGCCGCCGGTGCGCAACCGGGTTGCAACGTCCGCCCGCCTAGCCTCCTCCCCGAGCGCCGCCCGACGGCGGACGGCGCCCGACCGGGAGGCCAGGGCATGACCCGATACGCACAGCCGAACACCGACGGCGCGGTCGTCTCGTACGAGTCCCGCTACGACCACTGGATCGGCGGTGCGTACGTACCGCCCGCGCGGGGCCTGTACTTCGAGAACCCGAGCCCGGTGGACGGGCGGCCGTTCACCGAGATCGCGCGGGGCACGGAGGAGGACGTCGAGAAGGCGCTCGACGCGGCGCACGCGGCGGCACCGGCCTGGGGCCGCACCTCGCCGGCGGAACGGGCCGGCATCCTGCTGAAGATCGCGGACCGGATGGAGGCGAACCTGGAGCGGCTCGCCGTCGCCGAGACCTGGGACAACGGCAAGCCGGTCCGCGAGACCCTGGCGGCCGACATCCCCCTGGCGATCGACCACTTCCGCTACTTCGCGGGGGCGGTCCGCGCGCAGGAGGGCTCGATCGGCGAGATCGACGACGACACGGTGGCGTACCACTTCCATGAACCGCTGGGCGTGGTCGCGCAGATCATTCCGTGGAACTTCCCGATCCTGATGGCGACCTGGAAGCTGGCGCCCGCGCTCGCGGCGGGCAACGCGGTGGTCCTGAAGCCGGCGGAGCAGACCCCCGCGTCGATCCATGTCTGGCTGAGCCTGGTCGCGGACCTGCTGCCGCCGGGTGTGCTGAACGTGGTCAACGGCTTCGGCGTGGAGGCGGGCAAGCCGCTGGCGTCCAGCCCGCGCGTCGCGAAGATCGCGTTCACGGGCGAGACGACGACGGGCCGGCTGATCATGCAGTATGCCTCGGAGAACATCAAGCCGGTCACCCTGGAGCTGGGCGGGAAGTCGCCCAACATCTTCTTCGACGACATCTCCTCGGCCGACGACGACCTGCGCGACAAGGCACTGGAGGGCTTCACGATGTTCGCCCTCAACCAGGGCGAGGTGTGCACCTGCCCGTCGCGCGCCCTGATCCAGCGCGGCCACTACGGCGAGTTCCTGGAGGCGGGCATCGCCCGCACCGAGGCGATCGTGGCGGGCCACCCGCTGGACACGGACACGATGATCGGCGCGCAGGCGTCCAACGACCAGCTCCAGAAGATCCTCTCCTATCTGGACATCGGCCAGCAGGAGGGTGCCAAGATCCTGACGGGTGGTCAGCGCATCGACCACGGCGGCGACCTGGCGGGCGGCTACTACGTCCAGCCGACCGTCTTCGAGGGCGACAACCGGATGCGCGTCTTCCAGGAGGAGATCTTCGGCCCGGTCGTCGCGGTGACCTCCTTCACCGGCTTCGACGACGCGATCACCACGGCGAACGACACCCTGTACGGCCTCGGCGCGGGCGTCTGGACCCGCGACGGCAGCACGGCCTACCGCGCGGGCCGCGCGATCCAGGCGGGCCGCGTCTGGACCAACTGCTACCACGCGTACCCGGCGCACGCGGCGTTCGGGGGGTACAAGCAGTCGGGGATCGGGCGCGAGACGCACAAGATGATGCTGGACCACTACCAGCAGACGAAGAATCTGCTGGTGTCGTACTCGCCGAAGAAGCTCGGCTTCTTCTAGGGGCGCGGCCCGCGGCGGGATCTGCGGTCGGATCTGCGGGGTCGGAGCGGCGGCCGGTTCAGGGCATGATGGCTGCGCTGTGCCATCCCCCATCCCCCATCCGACCGACACCGCGCAGGAGGCCGTGTGATCCGGGTTCTCGTCGCCGATGACGAGCCGCTCATCAGGGCCGGTATCAGGGCGATTCTCACCTCGGCCGAGGACATCTCGGTGGTCGCTGAGGCCGGTGACGGGCGGGAGGCCGTGCGGTTGGGGCGGGGCGGGGGCGTCGATGTCGCGCTGCTGGACATTCAGATGCCCGGGATGGACGGCCTCACGGCGCTGGCCGAGTTGGGGCGGGTGGCGCCGGGGGTGCGGGTGCTGATACTCACCACGTTCGGTGAGCGGGAGAACGTGCTGCGGGCGCTCGGGCAGGGCAGTGCGGGGTTTCTGCTCAAGGACTCCGCGCCCGCCGAACTGATCCAGGCCGTGCGGGCGGTGGCGGGCGGGAACGCGTACCTCTCGCCGCCGGCCACCCGGCATGTGGTCGACTCGCTCTCCTCGCCACCGGGGGCGACCGCCCGCGCGGAGGAGGCGAGGCAGCGTCTCGACGGGCTGACCGCGCGGGAGCGCGAGGTGCTCGCGCTGCTCGGGGAGGGGCTGTCCAACGCGGACACGGGCCGGCAGCTCCACGCGAGCGAGGCCACCGTGAAGACGTACGTCAGCCGCATCCTGGCCAAGCTCGGGTGCGAGAACCGGGTGCAGGCGGCACTGCTCGCGCGGGACGCCGGGCTGCGGCCGGACACGGTGTGACGGCGGCGGCCGGGCGTCACTCCAGGGCGTCCGGCGCGACGGCCTGCGGGCCAGGGGCGGATCGGCTCCCGGAAGTCGCGGCCCGGCCACGACGAAAGGCGCGCGGGCCGGGGGCTCAGCGGCGCGTGGGCGGCCCGGCGTTGTTCACTTTCGTCGCGGGCGGCTCCCGCCCGAGGATGATGTGGTGATCGCGGGCGGTCACTATCGTCGACGCGTGACAGTGCACCAAACGCTCACCACCCGGATCGCGGGGCCGTTGAAGGATCGGTTCGCCGCCGTGCCGCCGTGGAGCCCGGCAAGGATCGCCGGGGAGACCGTACTCGCGGCCGTCCTCGCCGTGACCGCGGGACTGTTCGACGCGATGGCGGACGGCCCCGGCCTGCGCACCCCCTTCGTCGTCCTGGGTGTCGCCGCGCTGAGCCTGGCCCGACGTGTCCTGCCGGGGACGGCCCTGATCGTCTCCGCCGGCGCGGTCGCGGCGCTGCCCGCGGTGACGCTGCTGCTGCCCTGTGTGAGCTGGTCGGCAGGGAGCCGGATCGCGCGCCTGGGGCGGATGGCGGCCGCGTACGGCGGTGCGCTCCTCCTCTTCGCGGGCTCGTCCGCCTACGAGGAGGTGCGTGCCGACGCGGATCTTCCGCTCGTCACGGGCGCGCTCAGCACGGCGGCGTTCCTGGTGCTGGCGATCCTGCCCGGCCTGGCCGGGCGGTACCGGGCGCAGCGCCGTTCGCTGCTGGACGCCCTGCGGCGCACCAACGAGCAGCTGGTGCGCGAACAGGCGCTGGTCGCGCGGCAGGCGCGGCTGCTGGAGCGGGGCCGTATCGCGCAGGACATGCACGACAGTCTCGGGCACCGGCTGGTCCTGATCTCCGTGCACGCGGGCGCCCTCCAGGTCGATCCGGATCTCACGGAGCGGCAGCGGGAAGGGGTGGGCATCCTGCGGGACGCCTCGGTGGCCGCGATGGAGGAGCTGCGGGAGACGGTCGGGATCCTGCGCGAGTCCCGGGACGATCCGGCGCCGGCGTCCCACTCGGCGGCCGGGGCGGGCGAGGCGGGTGCACCGCCCGGGGCCGGGCACGCGTCGGCGGCGGAGAGCGCGCCGCAGCAGCCGGGGGCCCGGGCTCTGGCGTCCATCGACGAGCTGGTCGCGTCGTCCCGGGCGGCGGGCGCGACGGTCGATGTGCACCGGTCCGGCCCGGAACTGGCCTTGGCCCCGGCGGCGGGCCACGCGGCCTACCGGGTGACGCAGGAGGGCCTGACCAACGCGCACAAGCACGCCCCGGGCGCACCGATCAGCGTCGGCCTGCGGTACGAGTCCGACACCCTGATCGTGGAGGTGGTGAACGGCCCCCCGCCGACGAGGACATCCGCCGCCCCGGCGGTGGTCAGCGGTGGCCAGGGGCTGACCGGCCTGGAGGAACGGGTCCGGCTCGTGGGGGGCATGGTGCACACGGGCCGGACCGCGGACGGGGGGTTCCGCATCGCGGCCATGCTGCCCTGTGCCACCGGGCCCGGCGAGGCCCGCCCCCACCCGGACGACCTGCCCTCCGACACCTTCGAGCACCTGACCCCGGTGGTGCCGGAGGCGGGGATGACGGCGGCTCAGGCCGTTCCCCGGCCGGAGTTCGGCGCCATCCTGAACCGCAGGCAGAACCTGGTCCTGGGATGCGCCGGCACCGCCGTCGTCCTCCTCGTGAGCGTGGTGGCCCTGGCGTTCTGGGGTGTGCGGGCGCTGCTGGACGAGCTGAGCAAGGCCACGATTCCGCCGGACGTCTACGAGTCCGTGCAGCCCGGCGACCCGGAGAAGGACGTCCAGGACCAGCTCCCGGCCGAGGACTCCTTCCTGACCGCCGACCTCCACGACATGGGCCCGCCGAAGCCGAAGGGCGCGACCTGCCGGCACTTCGCCTCCGACGACCCGGACGACGTCTCGACCGTCTTCCGGTTCTGCTTCCGGGACGGGGAGCTGGTGGCGAAGCAGCGGTTCACGGACGGGTTCTGAGCCGGCCGGACGGCCCTCCCGGGGTTCCTGAGTATCCACTACTCATGTGGTCCGCGGAGGGCTTGCTAGCCTTTTCCCATGCCCGCTAGAAAACCTTTCGGCACGGTCGGTCGGGAATTCCTCGACGCCCCGGAAACCCGCCGTCCCACGTGTCCCCGAATCGTCGTGCTGATCGGTTCTGGGGCCGTCGCCCTGTATGTAGCTCTCATGGGCATGCTGCATCTCGCGAGCGATCTGGACTGGGCGACCCACGAGACCAGCCGGTATTTCCACGGACCGCTCGGCTCGGTATTCGTCATGGCCGTGCTGATGAAATCGGTGGCGGCGTTCGCGGCAGCGGCGGCGCTCCGGTGGAGTACGGGCACCACGGCCGCCCCTGCGCTGCTTGCGGTGTACGGCGTCTGCGACATTCTGTCCGCCGTCTTTCCCATCGCCTCCGAGGAAACAGCTGGAAGTTCGGGAATCGTGCACGCCGTGGCGGGGAACATCGCTTTCCTGGCCTTTCCGGCGGCAGCGCTGATCACGTGCCGGGCGTTTCTCCGCACACCCCTGGATTCTCCGCACCGGCGCTCGCTCCTGACGGCCACCGGCCTCTCGTTGCTCGCGGTTCCCCTGGTACTGGCGTTCGCGGCCCTCTCGACAGCGGGGGTGGGCCAGCGCATTCTCATGGCGAGTACCTGTCTCACACTGCTCGTCGTGTTCTCGGCCACCCAGGCGCTGCGCTTTTCCGGGGGACGGGCAGTGCCAGCCGTGCCCCGGGGGACGGGTGACAGGTAGAGGACGGGGACAGGTAGAGGACAGCGGGCGGGGTCAGCCGCTGCCCGTCGACGGGGGCGGGGCCGCAGGGTGGGCGTTCAGGCGCGCGAGGCGGCGGGCCGCGGGTTCCGCGGTGGCGCCGTGGACGACGACGCTGAGCAGGACCGTAGCCATCGCCGCCTTCACCACGAGATTCGCGTCGTCCGGCGGCAGTTCGAGGTAGGCGAGGACCGCGAAGACGACGGAGGTGACGCCGCGTGGGCCGAACCAGCCGATGGCGAGCCGTTCGGGGAGGCTGAACGGTGTGCCGATGAGGGCGAGCACCACCGGGAGGAACCGCGCGACGAGGAGGACCAGGGCCGCGTAGAGGAGGATGCCGGGGGTGATCCCGTCGGCGAACGCCTCGGTGGCCAGCGAGCCGAAGGCGTACCAGGCCGCGAAGGCCATCAGATGGCTGGTGTCGTGGACCAGTTCGAGGGATGCGTGGCCGGTGACGGAGACGCTGTTCGCGTACCAGAGCCCGGCGACGAAGGCCGCGACGAAGCCGTTGCCGCCGATCAGTACGGAGACCGCGTAGGTCACGAAGGGCACCGCCAGTGCGGCCAGTCGCAGGCTCGCGGGCCGGGCCCACCCGGACTCCAGGGCCGCGCTCACCAGGCGCGAGGCCGTCCAGCCGAGGACGGTGCCGACCAGGACCGCGTACAGGGCGCCCTTGCCGGCGTTGAGGAGGAGGTCGGCGAAGGAGTCGCCCTCCGCCGAGACGATGTTGGCGACGCAGAAGACGAAGAGGGGCGAGATCAGGCCGTCGTTGAAGCCGCCCTCGATGTTGAGCGCGGCCCGCACCCGCAGCGGCACCCGGCCGTCGCGCAGGAACGCCATGATCGGGGCGAGGTCCATGGGCATGACGACGAGGGCCATGACGGCGAGCAGCCACCAGCCCGTGCCGGGAAAGACCAGGGCCCCGGCGAGGACGGCGAGGCCGAGGGAGGCAGGGAGGGCGAGTCCCAGCAGCCGCCCCTCCCCCACCGGTTCGCGCAGCCGGGCGTACTCCCGCGCCTCGGTGGCGTCGGTGAACAGCATCACCGCCAGCACCAGTTCGATGCTCCGTTGGAAGGTGTGGGTGTCCATGTCCAGCGGCACGACGGGGTCGTCCCCGCCGCTGAGCACGATCCCGGCCACGGCGAAGGTGATCGGCGCGGTGATGTTCCAGCGGGCCAGCCGGTCCGAGACGACGGCCCACAGGAACAGCAGGGACAGCAGCACGAGGAGGGCGATCACGGCGACTCGCAGGAGCGGGCGGGGCGGCGGGCGACGGGCGACCGGCGGGGGGCGACGGGCGAGGGAGCGGGCTCATCCTCGCAGGCCGGGGTGGTGTTCGGCGCCGGGACACCCCGGCCCGTCAGCGGATGTCGTGGCCGGGGTGCTCGGCGTCGTAGGCCCGGCGGGCGTCGGCGATGGCGTCGCGGTGCGTGAGGGACCAGTCGGCGAGGGCCTTGACCAGGTGGGTGAGGCTCGCGCCGGTGGCGGTGAGGCGGTAGTCGACCTGGGCGGGGACGGTCGGGTAGACGGTCCGGGTCACCAGGCCGTCGCGTTCCAGCCGCCGCACGGTGAGGGTGAGCATGCGCTGGGAGATCCCGTCCACGGCGCGCTGGATCTCGCGGAACCGGCGTGGTCCGCCGGCCAGTTCCACGACCACCAGTACCGACCACTTGTCCCCGACGCGGTCGAGGACGTCGCGGATACCGCAGTCGGGGTGGTCCGGCTGCCCGCACGGCTCCAACTCGGCGGCCGCCGTGGTCACATCGGTGTGCCTCACTGACACGGAACTGCCTCCTTGTGGGTCCCTGGTCACCGATCCACGATCTCATCGGCGGTTACCGAAGAGAACCGCGGGAGAGCCGCAGAACAGACCACCGAGGAGTCCATCGATGATCATGGTGACCGGAGCGAGCGGGCAGTTGGCGTCCCTGGTGCTCGACGCGTTGGCGTCCCGGGGCGTGCCCGCGATCGGCGGCAGCCGCTCCGCCGGGGACGGCCTGCGGCGGCTGGACTTCGACGATCCCGGCAGTCTGGATCTGGCGGGCGTCACCACCCTGGTCCTGGTCTCGGCCGGGTACGCGGAGGACGACCGGGTCGTCGCACGGCACGCCGCCGTGGTCGAGGCCGCCGTGCGGGACGGCGTGGGCCACCTCGTCTACACGAGTGTGACCGGCGCCGGGGACCACCTCGGGTTCGCGCTCGCCCACCGAGCCACCGAGCGGCTGGTCCGCGCGAGTGGCCTGGGGTGGACCGTGCTGCGCAACGGGCTGTACGCCGAACTCTTCGGCGCGCTGCTCAACTGGACGCCGGACGGGGTCGAGTCGCCGTTCGGGGCGGGTGCCCTGGCGGCGGTCGCGCGGCGGGACCTGGCCGAGGCGGCGGCGATCGTCGCGGCCGCGCCGGACGCCCACGCCGGGCAGGTCCATGAGCTGGTCGGCCGGCCGATCACAGCGGAGGACGTGGCCGCGCGGCTCGGCGTGCCGCACCGCACGATCGGGCTCGGCGCGTACCGGTCGCGGCTGCTCGCCGACACCGGACTGCTGCCGTTCCAGCCGCCGATGCTGGTCTCCCTCGCGAGCGGAGTACGCCATGGATTCCTCAGCGGGACCGACCCGGCCCTCGCGGAGCTGCTGGGCAGGCCGCCATCGGACCCGCTCGCGGTGGCGGCGGAGGTGGCGGCTGCGTCGCGGAGCGGTGCGGGTGCGGCTGCGAGTGCGTGAGCCGCGCCTCCGGGCCCCGGGTACGGGGCGGTTGAGGCGAGGGGGCCGACCGGGGCGCAGGTGCGTGGCGCGTCCCGGTCGGCCCCCGGTCAGCCCCGCAGGGCCACCGCCGCGTGGTGGCCGGGCGGGACGGTGACGTCGGACAGCAGCCACCCCGGCGGCCCGGTGGGGAGCGGCCCGGAGCCGACGTAGTCAGCGGACGGGTCGGCTCCCAGGCCGACGCCCAGCCCCTTCAGATACGCCTCCTTCCGGGTCCAGATCCGGGCGAACGCGGCCGGGCGGCGGCCCGGGGGCAGCGCGGCGAGTTCCGCAGCCTCCGCCGGGTGGAGGACCTCGGCCGCCTCCGTGACCGTGTGCGGGGGCGGTTCGCGTTCGATGTCCACGCCGACGGGGACGGCCGCGAGGGCGATCAGGCTCAGCCCCTCGCAGTGGGAGAGCGAGAAGTGCAGCCGCCCGTCCGGCAGCACCGGGCGCCCGTGCGGCTCGCCGCAGCAGGGGCACGGCGCCCGGCCCATCGGCACGCTGCGCGGGGCGATGCCCAGATGGGCGCCGAGCAGCCGGCGCAGCCCCACATGGGCGCAGAGGTAGGTGGCCCGGTCGATGGGCCGCCGGAACTCCTCGCTGCGCGTCAGCTCGGCCGCGTCCAGGACCAGGGACGCGTACCGGAACACGCTGTCCCGGTGGGTGTCGGTCTCCACCAGCCACAGGTGCGGGCGCGGCGGGCGGACGGCGGGCAGTCGCGGCAGCGGGGCCGGGAGGGGCGGGAGGGGGCCGGGGAGCAGGACGCCGGCGGGCGGGCGGAGGGGTGGTGGCGAACCTGCTCGCGGGATGTCGGGCGATGGTGGGACGACCAGCGGAATCATGGCTGCCTCATACGGTCGTGGCGGTGGGCTCCGGCGCGGTGCGGGTCCGGTCCCCGGTCGTCGGCTGATCGGTGGCGGGCGAGTCGGAAGCGTCGAGGGCAGGGGCTTCGGGGGGCTCACCGGCGGGGTCCTCCCCGGCGGGCCGACCGCGCAGGGCGACGGCCGCGGCGATCGGTGAGAGCATCGCCAGCCCCGCGCAGAGCAGCCAGGTGCCGGTCACCCCGAGGTGCAGCGAGACCGGGGTGAAGACCGCGAGCGACAGGGGCGCCGCCCCGATGCCGGAGAGGGCGAAGGTCGACATGGCCGCGCCCATCCGGCCCTCGGGGACGGCCTGTTGGTACGCGGTGACCAGGGCGGGCCCGTTGAGGCCGGAGAGGAGTCCGACGGCGGCGCCGGTGGCGGCGAGGAGGCCGGGCGAGGGGACGAGGGCCATCGCGCCCATCCCGGCCGCGAGGCCCGCCCCGGTGACCACCAGCTTGACGCGCGCCGGAATGCGGTGGGCCAGGGCGGCGCCCAGCGCGGCCGAGGCGAGCGCCCCGGCGCTGAACGCGGCCAGCACGAGGGCGACCGCGCCGATGCCCCAGCCCTCTTCGGAGGCGCGCAGGGGCAGGGCGATCTCGGCCGGCCAGAGGAAGGCCAGGTCCATGGCGAAGCAGGCGACGAACATCCACCGCAGTCGCGGGTGCGCGGCCAGCAGCCGGAAGCCGTCGCCCGAGCGCCGGACGAGGGAGGGCCCCTGGGGGGACCGTTCCGGCCGGGGCATGCCGTGGGTGACATGGGCGGCGCAACCCAGCCAGAGGACGCAGCCCACGGCGGCGGCGGTCATGGCGGCGGGCAGCCCGCCGACGACCACGAGCCAGGCGCCCAGGGGCGACCCCGCGATGGGGGCCAGGCGCAGGGCCATGGAGAACAGGGAGTTGGCGCGGCCGAGTTGGTCCTGCGGCGCGAGCCGGGGCAGAAGGACGCCGGAGGCGGGTCCGGTGAGGCCGAGCAGGACGCCGTCGACGAGGGCGATGACGACGAGGGGCCAGAGGGTCTCGGTGGTGACGGTGACCAGCGCCCCGGCCACCAGGACGGCGACGCGGACACTGGTCGCGCGCAGCAGGACGGCACGCGGGCCGAGCACATCGGTGAGCGCGCCGCCGAAGAGGAGGAGCAGGGCGCGGGGGACGGTGGCGGCGAGGGTCACGAAGGTGACGGCGCCTCGGCCGCCCAGCTCCACCGCCGTCCAGCTCATGGCGATCAGCAGCGCGAAGCTGCCCGCCTGGACGGCGGCCTGGCCGAAGACGAGGCTGCTGACGCGGGGCCAGTCGACGGCGGACGCGGAGCCGCCCGGGGTGCGGGCGGCGGGTGACGATCCCATGGATTCGGCTTTCTGTGCGCGGTGGCGGGGTGCGGGACGCGGGGCATCGGGTGGGGCGGAGTCTGAACTCGGCTTCGTCAGGCGGTGGTTCGCAGCCGGACGCGGATGTCGCCGGTCTCGCCCCGGAGGGTGGCGGCGACGGCGAGGGCCACCGCGCGGTCGGCGGCCCGGCGCACGGCCCGGTCGGCGGCGCGGCGGCGGGTGCGTTCGGCGGTACGGGCCAGGGGCCGGTGGTGGTGGCCCGGGTGGCGGGTCGGGGGCCCGGGGGTGCGCAGTTCGACGCGGCCGCCGAGGTAACCCCGGCCCGCCTCGGCGAGGGCGCGCTGCGCCGTGCGGCGGGCCGAGGCGGCCAGCTCGCCGTCCGCCGGGCCGCCGCCGCCGTCGCCGTCACCGCCGTCGCCGTGGGCGGTGACGGCGATGCCGGGGATCTCCCGTACGGAGAACCGGGCGTGGACCGTGCGGCGGGTGGGGATGCGGGTGCTCGTGCCGGGCTGCCGCCGGTGGTGCGGGCTCACGGGGTGCCCCCGGCAGGCCGGTGCCCGGTCCCCGCGGCCCCGGCCGCACCGGGGCCGCTGCCTTGCGCGGCACCGGGCCCGTGCGCCGCACCGGGCTCGGGCGCCGGTTGGGGGGCCGGTTGGGGGGCCGGGCCGGGGTGTCCGTCGGGCCACCACAGGTCCTCCGGGGCGAGAGCCCCCACCGTGTACTTGCCCAACGCGCTGACCAGCAGGCGCAGTTCCAGGGCGAGGGCGTCGGCCAGGCGTTCCAGGCCGTGGTCCGGGTCCTCGTCGACGGCGAGCAGCGCGGCGCGCCCCAGGCCGACCGCGCGGGCCCCCAGCGCGAGGGCGCGCACGGCGCGGCCGCCCTCCCAGACACCGCCGGAGGCGAGGAGGCAGCCGTCCGGCCGGCCGATGCGGCGCAGGCACTCGGCCAGGGGCAGGCCGACGTGGTCGAGGAAGACGCCGGGGGCCCAGCCGGTGCCGCCCTCGGCTCCGTCGACGGTGACGGCGTCGGCACCGGCGGCCCAGGCGGTGCGGGCGGCCCGGTCGATGTCCCGGCCGGGGTGGAACTTCACCCAGGTGCGGGCCTTGGGGAAGTTGTTGCGCATGAACCGGAGCTGCTGCCGCAGGATCTCGTCGGTGAAGGTGCCGGGCGTGGCACAGCGCAGCCGGTGACCGTCGTCCGGGCCGAAGACCTCCCGGACGGTGAAGCGCCCGGCGAGCCGTTCGCCTTCGGCGCGGTCGACGACGGTCATGCCGCCGAGCCCGGGTTTGGCGCCCTGACCGGTCTTCAGCTCGAAGGCGAGCCGGCCGCTCTCCAGCAGCGGCCGGAAGGCGGGGTCGCTGTAGAGGAGGTTCCACACCTCGGAGTCGGCGTCCTCGGTGGACTGCTGGACGACGATGCCGCCGGCGCCGTCGGGCACCGCGTCGAGGTACGCCTCGACCCGGGCGCGCAGGGCGGAGCGCAGCGCCTCGCCGGCCCGGCGGTAGCCGTGGACGGGGACCATGTTCTCGCCGATGACCATGGGGATGCCCAGGCGGGCGGCCTGCCGGCTCGCGTGGACGGCGAGGTCGCCGCTGCCCGCGCGGGTGGAGCCGAAGGCGGAGAGGTAGAGCGGCAGCCGGGCCGTGAACCCGCCGACGCGCGTGCCCAGTTCGACGTCGGAGAACTCGGGTTCACGAGCGAGGTCGATGAGCTTTTCGAGGCGCTCGGGCATGAAGACGGGCGGGACGATCCGGGCCCGGTCCAGGGCGTCGCCCGCGACGGCCGCCTGCTCGGCGGCGGTGGACGGGCCGAGGAGCCGGGTGCCGTAGGCGGCGGGGGCGGGGAAGACCTCGGCGGTGCCGCGCCGGGCGCGGGCGCGGATCGCCGCCTCGGGGAGGCCGGGAGCGGCGAGGGGGGCGACGGGGGTGCCGGTCGGGGTTGCGGTGGGGGTGGGGGTGTGCGCGGTCACGGGGCCACCACCCCGGGGAGCTTGGGGTAGGCGCTGACCTGCCAGAGGGCGTCCAGGCCGGTGAGGAAGCGGACCAGGCGCTGGAGCCCCATGCCGAAGCCGGCGCTGGCGGGGATGCCGTCGCGGGCCTCCTTGAGGTACCAGGCGTACTTGGCGGGGTTCTCGCCGCTCTCCCGCATCCGGGTGACGAGGGTGGCGTAGTCGGCCTCGCGTTCGCTGCCGGAGACGAGTTCGCCGAAGCCGTGCGGGGCGATCAGGTCGAAGTTGCGCAGGACGCCGGGTCGTTCGGGGTCCTCGCGGTCGTAGAAGCCGCGGGAGCCCTTGGGGTAGTCGTTGAGGAAGAACGGCCGGTCGGTCTCCAGGGAGAGCAGCCGTTCGCCGGCCCAGTCGATCTCCCCGTCCGGGTTCTGCGGGTGGCCGGCGGCGAGCAGGCGGTTGACGGCCTCCTGGTGGGTGTGGACGTCGTACTTCCCGGCGCGTACGTCGGCGAAGTCGGCCTCCGCGCGGCCGAGTTCGGTGAGGATGCCGGGGACGGCCGTCCAGACGTGCTCGCTGACGTGGGTGAGCAGCCCGGCGGCGATCTCCTGGGCGTCCTCGCGGCTCGCGTCGGCGATCTCCACGTCGATCTGGTGGAACTCCACGAGGTGGCGGCCGGTGCCGGCGGTCTCCTCGGGTTCCACGCGGACGTTGGGGGCGATGTAGAAGAGCCGGGGGAAGCCGCGCAGGGATGCCTGCTTGTAGAGGATGGCGCTGGTCATGAGCTTGTACGGGTGCCCGTAGTAGTCGACGTCGAGGGCCTTGGCGCCGCGCCCGCCGGGGTCGGTCACGGGGCCGACGATGGGCGGCAGCAGCTCGGTGAAGCCCTCGCCGCGCAGATAGGCGCGGGCGGCGAACAGGGCCTCCTGCTGGACGAGCATGGCGGAGCGCAGCCGGGGTGAGCGCAGGTGCTCGCCCAGCGGGGGGACGGCGGCGGCCGGTGCGCCGGCGGGGAGGGGCTGGTCCATGACGGGGGCTCCTGTTCGGGGTTCGGGCGGGGCGGGTGTCGGTGCGGGCGGGGCGGGCGGTGCGGCTGGCGCGGGACGTGCGTCTCGTACGGCTGGTGCGGGTGGCGCGGGACGTGCGTCTCGTGCGGGCGGTGCGGGTGGTGCGGGACGTACGTCTCGTGCGGCTGGTGCGGCTGGTGTGCGGGGTCAGACGGTGAGCGGGGTGGCGGGCGGCCGGTCGTGGCCGTCGTCGCGGTCCCGGTGGCGGGGGTCGTCGTAGCGGCCGGCGACGTGGTGGAGGGCGGCGAGGAGGCCGTCCGAGGTGAGGGGGGCCGCGCCGGCCGCGGTGTCGGGGCGGATCGGCATGGCGCCGGTGCGGGCCCAGCGCAGCCGGCCGGCCGGGTCGATGAAGCCCAGGGAGCGGCCCGCGTTGTCGGGGTGGAGGCAGAACGGGACGTCCAGCAGCCCCCGCCGGAAGGCGGTGGTCAGGGCGCGGGGCAGGTCGGGGTGGAGGCCGAGGACGGTCTCGATCAGGGTCCGCGCCTCCTGGTACACCTCCCCGTGCCCGTCTGCGCCCGCGTCCTCGCGGCCGGGGGCCTGGGCGAGGGCGGCGGCCGCGGCGGCGGTCTCCAGGGCGCGGACGTTCTCCCCGACGCCGGGGATGCGGTGGGCCTCGGCGGCGGTCTTGACGATGAGCCGGCCCGCGCCGGAGCGCACGGCCAGCCGGGCGGACGCCTCCAGGAGGCGGAGGGCGCCCTGTTCGGTGCGCGGGTAGACGCCCATGTAGGTGTAGAGGACGACGTGCCGGTCCACGTCGGCGGGCAGGAACTCGGCGGCGAGCCGGTGCAGGGCGCGCAGGGCCTCCTCGTCCTGGGCCGGGTCGGTCTGCTGGGCGTAGCTGAGGGAGACGCTGCGCAGGCCGAAGCGGACGAAGAACAGGCACTCCAGGAGGCTGGTGGCGACCAGCAGGCCGGGGGGGCAGAGCTGGCCGAGGAGGCAGCCGCCGAAGCTCTCCAGATGGGGGACGGCCCCGGGCCGCGCACCGTCGGCGAGGAGTTCGCAGGCGCGGACCCAGGCGTCCACGGACTCCCGCAGGGGCGTGCGCCCGTACGGCAGGCAGTAGGAGACGGGCCCGCCCTCGGTGGCGTCGAGTCCGGCGGCGGTCAGGGCCCGGACGATGGCGGCCGGGCGGGCGGAGCCGTGCCGGACCTGGACGGGGAAGTCCGGGCCGGCCAGCCCGTGGAGGACGGCCCGGGTGGTGTCCGGGGAGTGGGCGGCGATCGGGTAGCCGTTGAGGCCGGTGCCACCCTCGGCCACGGCGGCGCGGGCGCCGGCGAGGTCGCCGACGCGGGTGTAGCTGTCGACGGTCAGGGTGCCCGCGGTGTGGGCGGTGGCCGCCTTCGTCCGCGCGAGTCCGGACCGCATCCGGCCGGGGTCGCCGAAGCCCATGCGGGGCTGGACGACGAGACGGCCGGCGGCCGTGGCGGCGGCGACGAAGCCGCCGAAGGAGGCGGGGACTGGTGCCGGGGCGGCGGGGGCCTGGGCGGTCAAGCCGGCACCTCCCGGTGGGCGCGGGCGGCGAGGAAGCGGCGCAGGGCGTCCAGGTCCTCGCCGAGGACCGCGTCGCAGCCGGCCTCGGTCAGCCGGGCCACGTCCGCCTCCTGGCGGTGGCCGGCGACGCCGAGCTTGCCCCCGAGGACCACGGGAAGGCCGGTGAGCGCGGGTTCCGCGCGCAGCCGGCGGACGGCGGCGAGGCCGTCGCGGTAGCCGTGGCCGTTGACGCTGCTGAGCACCACGGCGTCGGGCGCGTGCCGCAGACAGCCGGCGGTCAGCAGCTCGGCGTCCACGCACGGGCCGAGCCCGACGACCTCGTACCCCTGTTCCTCAAGGAAGAGACGGAGGTACACGAGATTCCAGGTGTGGGAATCCGATGCGGTTCCGCTCAGGAGAATCTTCATACCGGAAGAGTAGTTTTCCGGGGAATGCGCGAGGGGAAGTCGAAGCGGCAGCAAGGACCGGCACTTTGGGCGCCGGGAATCAATTCACCGGGAATCATTCGCCGGGCATACGGAAAGGGCGCCGTACCCCGCGTGGATGCGGGGCACGGCGCCCTGGGCGGTTCCTTCCGGGGAAGGGGTCAGGCGTACTGGGCGACGAGGCTCCGGGGGCGGATGTCGGTCCAGTTGGCGGTGATGTACTCCAGGGCCTGGTCCCTCTCCCCCGGCCCCCAGACGCCGGTCCAGCCGGCCGGGACGTCCGCGAAGGCGGGCCACAGGGAGTGCTGGCCCTCGTCGTTCACGACGACGTGGAAAACACCCTCGGCATTGTCGAACGGGTTGACGGAATCGCTCATGGCTGGGTCCTCATTTCCTTCTTCTCGGCGGCGGAGAGTTTCTCCGCGACGATTCTTCCGATGTTTTCGAGAGGTTCCGGTTCGGCCATGCGGAGATGGTCGCATTCCAGGGTGTGGTTCTCGACGGTTCCCTCGGTGAAGGGAATCCAGGTGGCCGCGAGGGCGCCGTCCGGCTCCCCGGGGCGGCGGGCGGTGAAGAACAGGACGTCGGTGTCGGCGACGCCCGGTACATGGCGGGCCATCAGGGCCGCGTGGGTCTCGGAGGCGCGGAGCACGGCCCGCAGCTCCGAGGCGGAGAAGCCGGCGAGGACGGGGTCCTCGCGGCGGACACGGTCCATCGCGGCGGCGAGGTCGTCGGCGGGGCCGGGTCCGGTCGGCTCCGGGTCGGCGGGCCCGGGTCCGGTCGGCTCCGGTCCGGCGTGCCCCCGTCCGGCGGGCCGCGCTTCCGGCGGAAGGACGGAGACGCTGCCGGGTCCGGTCCGGTGGACGTCCATCAGGGCGAGGAGTTCGACCCGTTCGCCCGCCTCCCTCAGGCGTACGGCCATGGTGTGGGCGACGAGTCCGCCGAAGGACCAGCCGAGCAGCCGGTAGGGGCCCCAGGGCTGGACCTCCCGGATGCGTTCCAGATAGGCGTCGGCCATCTCCTCGACGCTGCGCGGCCGGTGGCCGGGGTCGCTCAGGGCGCGGGCCTGGAGGGCGTAGAGCGGCTGCTCGTCACCGAGGTGGCGGGCGAGCCCCGCGTACGCCCAGCCGACGCCGGTGCCGGGGTGGACGCAGAACAGCGGGCGGCGGGCGCCGCGGGTGCTCAGCGGCAGCAGCACCCCGAGGGCGGCGGCGGTGCCGTCGTCGTGCGAGCCGAGCAGCCCGGCCGGGGTGGGCGCGCGGAACAGGTCGCGGACGGTGCGCTCGACGCCCAGGACCCGGCGGATCCGGTTGACCAGGCGCACACCGAGGAGCGAATGGCCGCCCAGGGTGAAGAAGTTGTCGTCGATGCCGACCCGGCTGACGCCCAGGACCTCGGCGAACAGGCCGCACAGCACCTCCTCGCGGGCGTTGCGGGGCGCCCGCCCGGCGTCGGCGGCGGGCCGGGCGGGGGCGGGCAGGGCGGCGCGGTCCGGTTTGCCGTTCGCGGTCAGCGGCAGGGCGTCGAGGACGACGACCGCGGAGGGCACCAGGTGCTCCGGGAGCACGGCCCGTGCCTCGGCGAGGAGTTCGGCGCCCGTGACCGCGTCGTCGGCGCGGGGGACGACATAGGCGACGAGGGCCTTCTCGCCCGGCCGGTCCTCGCGGACCACGGCGAGCGCCTGGCCGACCGCGGGGTGCGCGGCGAGCGCGCGTTCGACCTCGCCGGGTTCGATGCGGACGCCGCGCAGTTTCACTTGGCCGTCCGCCCGTCCCAGGAAGCGCAGTTCGCCCGCCGGGGTCCACAGGACGCGGTCGCCGGTGCGGTACATCCGGCTGCCGTCCGCCTCGAAGGGGTCGGGAACGAAGCGCTCGGCGGTCAGGTCCGGCCGCCCGGCGTAGCCCCGGGCGAGGTGGGACCCGGCGATGTACAGCTCCCCCGGCACACCGGGCGGCACGGGCCGCAGGGCCGCGTCGAGGACATGGCTGCGGGTGTTGTCCATGGGCCGGCCGAGGTGGAGGCCGGTGCCGCGCAGGGTGCGCTCGCCGGTGGTGAACCACTGGTTGTGGGAGGCGAAAGTGGTCTCGGTGGGCCCGTAGGAGTGGACCAGGACGGTGTCCGGGCAGTGGGCGAGGACGCGTGCGACGGCGGCGGGAGCGGCGACGTCGCCGCCGGTCCACACCTCGCGCAGCAGGCGCAGCGTGTCCAGGCCCTCGTCCGCCATCACATGGAAGAGGCCGACGGTGAAGTAGGCGCGGGTGACACCGTGTTCGCGGACGGCCCGGCCGGTTTCGGCGAGGTCGGTGCCGTCGCCGCGCATCAGCACGAGGCTCCCGCCGTTCAGCAGCGGCACCCAGATCTCGAAGACGGAGGCGTCGAAGCCGGTGGCGGAGTGGAACAGCATCCGGTGGGGTCCGCCCCGGGTGACATCGCCGTCGGCGGCGAGTTCGACGACATTGCGGTGGGTGACGCCGACGCCCTTGGGGCGGCCGGTGGAGCCGGAGGTGAACATCACGTACATCAGGTCGTCGGCTCCGGCGCCCTCCGGGGCGGGGTCTTCCGGGCCGGCGGTCTGCGGGGCGGGGCTTTCCCGGCCGGCGGTCTCCGGGGCGTCCACCAGGCACAGCGCGGCTCCGGGCAGGGACCCGGCACGGTCGGTGTCGGTGGCGACCAGAGCCGCGCCGGCGTCCGCCAGCATCAGCCGCAGCCGGGCTTCGGGCAGCCGCGGGTCGAGGGGCAGATAGGCGGCGCCGCACTTGAGGACGGCGAGGGCGGTGACCACCAGCGGGACCCCGCGTTCCAGCAGGACGCCGACCGTGTCGCCGCGCCGCACTCCGGCGGTGCGCAGCCGGGCGGCCAGGGCGTCGGCGCGGGTGTCGAGGTCCCGGTAGGGGACGGTCTCCTCGTCGGTGATCAGCGCGGGCGCGTCGGGGGTGCGGGCGGCCCGGCGGGCGATCAGCTCGGGCACGGTGCCGGTGTCGGGGACGACGGTCGCGGTGTCGTTGTAGTCGCCGGTGAGGCGGAACCGGTCGGCGTCGGTGAGCAGGGGCACGTCCCCGAGGCGCAGCCGGGGGTCGGCGGCGACGGCGCGCAGGGTGCGTTCCAGGTGGGCGGCGAGCAGGGCGGCGGTCGGGGCGTCGAACAGGTCCCTGGCGTACTCCAGTCCGCCGGCGAGTCCTGCGGGCCCGCCCCGGGGGTCGCGGCGCTCGGTGAGGGCGAAGGTCAGGTCGAACTTGGTGGTGACGGTGTCCAGCAGCGCGGGCGCGTCCTCGCGGAAGAGGCTCCGTGCCGTGTCCGCGCCGGGGACGCCCCGGGCGTAGTCGTGGTGGAGCTGGACGACGACCTGGGCCAGCGGGTGGTGGGCGGTGGTGCGGACGGGGTTGAGGTGTTCCACGAGGCGGTCGAAGGGGAGTTCCTGGTGGGCGTAGGCGGCCAGGTCGGTCCGCCGGACCCGGTCGAGGAGGTCGGTGAAGGCGGGGTCGCCGGAGGTGTCGGTGCGCAGGACGAGGGTGTTGACGAAGAAGCCGACCAGTCCGGTGAGGTGGTCGTCGTCGCGTCCGGCGGTCATGGTGGCGAGCGGCAGGTCGGTGCCGGCGCCGTGCCGGGTGAGGACGGTGGCGAGGGCGGCCTGGAGGACCATGAAGAGGGTGGCGCCGTGGTCCCGGGCGAGGGCTTCCAGGGCCCGGTGGGTGGCGGCGTCGACGGTGACGGGGGCGTGGCCGCCGCGGTGGCTCGCCTCGGCGGGGCGCGGGAGGGCGGCGGGCAGGTCGAGGACGGCGGGGGCGCCGGCCAGGGTCTTCGCCCAGAACTCCCGGTGCGTCGCGGCGTCGGGGCCGTCGGCGAGCAGGTGTTGCCAGAGGGTGTAGTCCGCGTACTGGAGGGGCAGCGGCTCCTGTTCGGGCGCGCGGCCCGCGGCGCGGGCGCGGTAGGCGGTGGCGAGGTCTCCGAGGAGGGGGCCGGTGGACCAGCCGTCCGCGGCGATGTGGTGGACCAGCAGGACCAGGACCTGGCCGCTGCCGTCGTCGGGGGTGAGGAGGGCGGCCCGCAGCGGGATCTCCCCGGCGAGGTCGAAGGCGTGTCCGGCGGCCTCGGCGGCGGCCGCGGGGAGTTCGGCGGCGGGGACGGTCCGGACGTCGAGGGCGGGTTGGGCGGCGGGCAGGATCTCCTGGTGGGGTTCGCCGTCGACGGCCCGGTAGCGGGTGCGCAGCACCTCGTGCCGGTCGCAGAGGTCGGCGAGCGCCAGGGCCAGGGCCTCCGCGTGGAGGGGTTCGGCGGGCCGCAGGACGAGGGGGATGTTGTAGGAGGCGCTGGGGCCTTCCAGGGTGTCGATGAACCACAGGCGGCGCTGGGCGTAGGAGAGGGGGACGCGCTCGGGCCGGTCGGCGCGCGGGACGGGCCGGGGGCGGTCGGGGGCGCTCGCGGGGCCGGTGTCCGGGCCGTCGGGGGCGGGACTGTCCGGGTGCGCGGGGGCGGAGGCGGCGATACGGCGGGCGAGGGCGTCGGGGGTGGGGGCGAGCAGCAGGTCGCGGACCTGGATGTCGGCGCCGAGGCGGGCCCGGATGCGGTTGGCGAGGCGGACGCCGCTCATGGAGTGGCCGCCGATGGTGAAGAAGCCCTCGTGGGGGCCGACCCGGTCCAGGCCGAGGACCTCGGCGAACATCGCGCAGAGGGTGTCGACGTGTTCGGCGGGCGGCTCGGTGGCGGTCTGCGCGGCGGCTGCCTCGGCCGCCGCCGCTCCGGCGGCCGTCGCGGCGGCGCGGGCGCGGTGTTCGTCCAGGGCGCGGCGCTCGGCGGCGGGGAGGAGCAGCTCGTCGCGGACCGGGTCGCCGGTGTGCTCGGCGGCGAGGCGGAGGGCGCGTTCCAGGGCGGCGAGCAGGACCCGGGGGCCGTCCGCGTCGAACACGTCGTGGGCGTACTCCAGGGCGAGGCGCAGACCGGCGGGGGTGCCGTCGGCGTCGCGGAGTTCGGTGCAGGCGGCGGTCAGGTCGAACTTGGTGGTGGCCGGGCCGTCGCCCGCGAAGGTGCCGGGGATGCCGCCGAAGCGGAAGGCGCCCTCCTCGGGGGTGGCGGTGCGCAGGGTGAGCATCACCTGGAAGAGGGGGTGGACGCCGGGCGTGCGGGGCGGGTTGAGGTGTTCGACCAGCAGGTCGAAGGGGATGCGCTGGTGGGCGAAGGCCCCGAGGTCGCTCTCCCGGACCCGGTCCAGCAGCTCACCGAAGGGGAGGCCGCCGGAGGTGTCGGTGGGCAGGACGAGGGTGTTGACGAAGAAGCCGACCAGGGCGTCGAGGGCTTCGTCGTCCCGTCCGGCGACGGGGGTGCCGAGGGCGACCCGCTCCCCCGCCCCGGCCGCGCGCAGCGTGAGGGCCAGGGCGGTCTGGAGGACCATGAGCAGGCTGGCGTCGTGCTCCTCGGCGAGACGGACCAGGTGGGCGTGGACGGCCGGTTCGAGTTCGGTCTCCACCGTGGCGCCCTGGTGGGTGCGGGCGGCGGGCCGGGGGCGGTCGAGGGGCAGATCGGTGGCGTCGGGGAGGCCGGCGAGGGCGGTGCGCCAGTGGTCGAGGCCCTGGGCGGTGAGGGAGCCGGGGTCGGCGGGGTCGCCGAGGAGGTCGTGCTGCCAGAGGGTGTAGTCGGCGTACTGGACGGGCAGCGGCTCCCCCTCGGGGGCGCGGCCCCGCGCGCGGGCGGTGTAGGCGTCGGCGAGGTCGGTCATCAGCGGGGTGAGGGACCAGCCGTCGCCCGCGACATGGTGCAGCAGCACGGCGAGGGTGGCGCCGGGCCCCTCGTCGGGGAGGAACAGGGCCAGCCGGAGCGGGAGTTCGCGGGAGAGGTCGAAGGTCCCGGCGGTGAACCGGGCGACCTGCGCGTCGAGTTCCCCGGCCGGGCACTCGACGGTACGCAGCCGGACCGCGCCGGGGGCGAGGACGTGCTGGTAGGGCTCGTCGTCGGGGGCGAGGAACACGGTGCGCAGGACCTCGTGCCGTTCGACGAGGTCGGTGACGGCGGCGGCGAGGGCGGCCCGGTCGGGGGCCTGGGCCAGCTGGAGGACGATCGGCATGTTGTAGGCGGCGGAGGGTCCGTCGAGCTGGTTGACCAGCCACAGCCGCCGCTGGGCGTGGGAGAGCGGCACCCGGTCCCCGGCGGACAGGGGCCCCTCGTGGACGACGGGCAGACGCGGGTCGGCGGTGCGCAGCGCCTTCCGGTTGATCTTGCCGGAGCTGGTGCGGGGCAGGGCGACGACGGTCGCGACGGTGGGCACGGCGGCGGCCGGCATCCGTTCGCGGACCCGGTCGCGCAGCTCCTCGGCGCCGGTGCCGCCGTCGGTGACGACGAAGGCGACGAGCCGCTTGACGCCGTCGGCGTCCTGTTGGGCGACGACGGCGGCCTCGCGGACGGCCGGGTGCCCGGCGAGGACGGAGTCGACGGCGGCGGGGTCGATGCGCTGCCCGCCGATCTTCACCTCGTCGTCGAGGCGGCCGTGGTAGAGGATCTGGCGGTCCTCGCCGATGGTGACCAGGTCGCCGGTGCGGTAGGCGCGTTCGCCGTCGAGGGTGGTGAAACGGCGGGCGTTCAGCTCGGGCCGGTGGAGATAGCCGCGGGTCAGCCCGCCGCCGAGCAGCCACAGTTCACCGGCGACGACGGCGGCGCGCACCCCGGGCAGGGGGCGGCCGATGGGGACGGGACCGCCGTCGTGGCGGGTGAGGTCGGCGACGGTGGCGACGACGGTGGCCTCGGTCGGACCGTAGGCGTTGAGCAGCCGGACGCGGTCGCCGACGAGGGTGCGCCACTGGGCGATCCGCTCGGGGAGGGCGGCCTCGCCGTAGACGATCACGGTGCGCAGGCCCTCGGGCAGGCGGACGGAGCCGGTGGTCAGCACATGGACCAGTTCGTGCCAGTAGGCCATGGGCAGGTCGAGGAGGGTGACGCCGTGGCGGGCGCAGCCGGTGAGGAGTTCGCCGATGTCGAGCATGTCCTCGGTGCGCAGGACGAGGGTGCCGCCCGCGCCGAGGGTGGTGAAGATCTCCTGGATGCTGGCGTCGAAGTGCAGGGGGCTGAACTGGAGGACCCGGTCGGCGGCGCCGATGCCGTAGGCGGGGGTGGCGCCGGCGATGAAGTGGGCGAGGGAGTCATGGGCGACGACGACGCCGTTGGGGGTGCCGGTGGAGCCGGAGGTGTAGATGACGTAGGCGGCCCCCTCCCCCGCGCCCGGCCCGTCCAGGACGAGTTCACCGTGGCGGGCGACCTCGGCGGGGGTGGGCGCGGTCGCGCCGCAGGCGTCCCGGAGGATGGCCTCGTTGCGGGCGTCGGGGGCCTGGATGTCGAGGGGCAGATAGGCGGCGCCGGTGGTCAGGACGGCGAGGAGGCCGACGATCGCCTCGATGCCGCGCGGCCGGTGCAGGGCGACCAGCCGGCCGGGGCCCGCTCCCCGCGCGGCGAGCTCCGCGGCCCGTGCCCCGACGGCCTCGGCGAGGGCGGCGTAGCTGAGCCGGTCGTCGCCGTGGACCAGCGCGGTGGCCCCGGGCCGGGTGCGCACCTGGTGGGCGATCAGTTCGAGTACCGGCGGCGCGGGGACGGGCGAGGGCCCGCCGTCGAGCAGGTCGTCCGTTCTGCTGGGGGGCATGCTGAGTTCCTCCGGTGAAGGTCCGAGAGACCGGGGCGAACGGTTCCTCTCGCCTCCGTGACCTCCACGCTAGGGGCGCCGGGCGGGCCTCCGGGGCAGGAGACGCGGCAGCTCCGGGCGGCAGAAGGTGACCGCCCCCGCGGGGGGCGGGGGGGGGGGGGTGGGGTGGTGGTGGGGGGGC
>NZ_JBEXXN010000037.1:0-66770 GCF_040630445.1 Streptomyces sp. NPDC005805 | reverse complement strand
CGGGGGTGCGGGGGGTGCTGTTCCTGCGATAGGGGCTGTACTGGGTTATGGGCGTTCCGCGGGGCGGGGAGCCGCCCGGCGGAACGTCACGGATGCCGGCTCAGTCGTCGAAGTCGTCGAAGTAGTCGGGCTGGGTCTGGACGTTGAGCTCGTCCATCCGCACCCGCTTGCCGGCGTCGGTCCGCCGGTCGTCGATCTTCAGGACGTCGAAGCCCTTGGCCATGTCGTTCGAGTAGATGTAGCCGTTGTAGTAGTACGCGGACCAGGAACCGCCGGTGACGCTGGTGGTGTCGCTGAGCGGGCCGCGCTCGAACCAGCCGATCTCCTTGGGGCGGGAGGAGTCGGTGAAGTCCCACACCGAGACACCGCCCTGGTACCAGGCCTGGACCATGATGTCGCGGCCCTTCACCGGGATCAGCGAGCCGTTGTGGGCGACGCAGTTCTCGGTGTCCGCCTGGTGGCGGTCGATCTTGAAGTAGCTGCGGAAGACCAGCTTGCGGTGGTCGCCGCGGCCCTTGATGTCGTAGATGCCGTCGGCGCCGCGGTTGGGCCCGATCTCCGCGTTGCAGGTCGCGCCGACCCCGCCGCCGAGCTCGTCGGTGAAGACGACCTTGTTCGCCTTCTGGTTGAAGGTGGCGGAGTGCCAGAAGGCGAAGTTGACGTTGTCCTGGACGCGGTCGATGACCTTCGGCCGTTCCGGGTTCCTGATGTCGAAGAGGATGCCGTCGCCCATGCAGGCGCCCGCCGCGAGGTCCTTGGAGGGCAGCACGGTGATGTCGTGGCAGCCGGTGGTCTTGGAGACGCCCGGGTTGGTCGGCGCGCCCGGGTTGCCGCCGCCGTCGGGGCCCTCACCGGGGAACAGCACGGGGAAACCGACGACCTTGGCCTTGTGGGGCGCCTTGCGCGGGACCTTGATGACCGAGATGCCGTCGTGCGGCGGCTGGCAGTCGGGGAAGGCCGCGTTGGGCGAGTACGAGGAGACGTAGACGTAGACGTCCTTGTGCTCCGGCACCAGCGTGTGGGTGTGCGAGCCGCAGGCGGTCTCGACGGCGGCGACGTAGCGCGGGTTGCGCTTGTCGCTGATGTCGAAGATCTTCATGCCCTCCCACGACGACTTCTCGGTCGCGGGCTGCGAGGTGCTGCTGCACGAGTCGTCGCTGCGCGAGGAGTCGGTGGACAGGAAGAGCAGGTCGCCGGAGACGCTGATGTCGTTCTGGGAGCCGGGACAGAGCACCTGGGACACGGTCTTGGGCTTCTTCGGGTTCCGGATGTCGTAGATCACGAAACCGTCGTAGTTGCCGGCGAACGCGTACTTGCCCTGGAAGGCCAGGTCCGAGTTGGTCCCCGTGATCGCGTCCTTGGGGATGTTGGTGACGTGCTCGATGTTGTCGCTGTGGACGACCTCGTCCACGCCGGGTATGTCACCGCGCTTGATGGCCGACCGGGTCTCGGCCGCCAGACCCGACGAGACCTTGTCACCGGCGGGCGGGTCCCCGGGGTCGGGGATGGCCGCGGCGGGTCCCGCAGTCAGGAGCGTGGCCAGCAACCCGGCGGCGGCCGCGGCCACTCCGAGCTGTCTGCGCCTCGTTCGGGTGGTGTGCAACAGGGTCACTGCATCCTCCCTCGTAGCCGTTCGTTGTCGAACGGTTCACGGACCCCGGCAGTATGTTCCCTTGCATGGACATCTCAACAGACCGCAACACGATTGTCATGCAAGATTTTGCTCGACACTCCTTACGCACGAGCAAGTACGCTCCCCCTCAACCACAAGTGGCACAGGAGGTCGACGTGTTGCAGCCCCGCAGATCCCGCCGCACCCGCATACCCCTCGCGACGGCGGCAGTTGCCCTCGCCGCCCTCTGTCTGACGGCGTGCGACGCGGACTCCGGCTCCGACACCTCCGCCCGGGACGCCAAGGACACCGGGCCCTCGGTGCTGGCACCGGGGCGGCCGGGCGAGCCGGCGAAGACCCTCTCGCCCTCCGAGGCGGCGAAGGCGCTGCCCGACGACAGCCCCAACGCGGCCGACTACTCCTACGTCCACATGATGATCAAGCACCATGAGCAGGCCCTGGAGATGACCCGGCTGGTGCCCGACCGGGCCGAGTCGGACAAGGTCAGGCGTCTGTCGGAGCGGATCTCCGCCGCGCAGAAGCCGGAGGTGGGCGCGATGCGGGGCTGGCTGGCCGCCCATCCGGAGAAGAAGAGCGGCGGCGGGCACGAGCACGACCACGCGCTGATGCCGGGAATGGCGACCGAGGCGCAGCTCAAGCAGTTGCGGGCGGCGAAGGGCGCGGCCTTCGACGAACTCTTCCTGAAGCTGATGATCACCCACCACCAGGGGGCGGTGACCATGGCGGGCGATGTGCTGGGGCAGGGCAACAACGTCCTGGTGGAGGAGATGGCGAACGACGTGATCGCGCAGCAGACGAGCGAGATCGGGCGGATGCGCGACATGTGAGGCGCGCCGCGCGCTCCGGGGGTGGTTCCTGGTCCGGGTGCGATGCGCGGCCCCGGGCACGGTGGCGGGTGCGGCTGCCGGGCCGGGTGGGATGCTGGAGGTCTCCTGCCGTACCGCGGGAAGGAGGCGGCCGTGCTCCGTGTCGCCGTCGTGGGATCCGGCCCCAGCGGGATCTACACCGCCCGGGCCCTGGTGGAGCAGACGCGGGTGCCCGGCGTCCGCGTCGACGTCCTGGACCGTCTGCCGTGCCCGTACGGGCTGGTGCGCTACGGCGTGGCGCCGGACCACGAGAAGATCAAGTCGCTCCAGGACAGCCTGCGCACCGTGCTGGAGGACGAGCGCGTCGAGTTCGTCGGCAATGTGGCGGTGGGCGCGGCCGGGCTCGGGCCGGACCGGCTGCTGGAGCTGTACCACGCCGTCGTCTACTGCGTCGGCGCGGCGGCGGACCGGGCCCTCGGCATCCCCGGCGAGGACCTGCCCGGCAGCCACTCGGCGACCGAGTTCGTCGCCTGGTACAGCGCGCATCCGGACGCGCCGCCGGCGGGTGTCCCGCTGGACCGGCCGTGCGCGGTGGTGATCGGTCTGGGCAACGTGGCCCTGGACGTCACCCGCATCCTCCTGCGCGGGGCCGCCGCCCTGCGCGGGACCGACCTGCCGGAACCGGCGCTGGGCGCGCTGGCGGCGAGCGCGGTGCGCGAGGTGAGCGTGGTGGGGCGGCGGGGGCCCGCCGGGGCCCGGTTCACCACCAAGGAGCTGCGGGAGCTGGGGGCCCTGCCCGGGGTGGACGTGTGCGTCGACGAGGCCGATCTAGCGGCGGAGCCCGCCTTCGCGGACCCGGCGGCGGTCCCCGCGGTGGTCCGGCGGAACCTCTCCGTGGTGCGGGAGTGGGCGGCCCGGCCGCCCGCCGGGCACGACCGGCGCGTGCGGCTGCGGTTCTTCCTGCGCCCGGTGGAACTGCTGGAGCGCGGCGGGCGGGTGGCCGGGGTCCGCTTCGAACGCACCGGGCCGGACGGCCGGGGCGGGATCCGGGGCACCGGCCGCCACGAGGACGTCCCGGCGGGCCTGGTCCTGCGGGCGGTGGGCTACCGCGGGGTGCCGATCCCGGGCCTCCCGTACGACGCGGAGCGCGGCACCGTCCCGAACGCGGCGGGGCGGGTGCTGCGCGACGGCGTGCCGTCCCCCGGGGAGTACGTGGCCGGGTGGATCAAGCGCGGTCCGACCGGGGTCATCGGCAGCAACCGGCCCTGCGCGAAGGAGACGGCGGCGTCCCTGCTGGCGGACGCGGCCGCCCTGGACCTCGCGGCCCGGCCCCTGCCGCCCGACCCGGTGGCGGCCCTGCGCGCGTCGGGCCTGCACCCGGTCCGCTGGCCGGGCTGGCTCGCGATCGAGCGCGCGGAGACGGCCCTCGGCCGGGAACTGGGCCGCGGACGCGTCAAGATCGCGGAATGGGCGGGGCTGCTGGCGGCCGCGGGTGCCGCGCAGGGCGCGGCGGGAGGCGCGGCGGACGGCGACGGCGGGGAGTGAACCCGCCCGGCCCGCGGAGCGTCCACCAGACGGGTCGGCGGGGCCCGGGAACCCCGGTCCCCGCAGGCGCGGCGCGCGGCGGACGGCGACGGCGGCGGATGCCCCGTTCGCGCGGCCGGTCAGCGGGCGGCGGGAGCCGCCCGGTCGCGGGCGGATTCGGCGGCGGCCGCGGCGAGGACGCTGTCGAGCAGGCCGGGGAAGAGCGCCTCCAGGTCCTCGCGGCGCAGACCGTTCATCTTGGCCGTCCCCCGGTAGATCTGCTGGATCACACCGCTCTCGCGCAGCACCCGGAAGTGGTGCGTGGACGTCGACTTGGTGACCGGAAGGTCGATGTCGGAGCAGGCCAACTCCCCCTCCCCCGCGGCGAGTTCGCGCACCACCGTCAGGCGCATGGGGTCGGCCAGGGCGTGCAGCACGTCCTCCAGGCGGATCTCGTTCCGCGCCGGGTGTTCGAGCACTCGCTTGCTGGTCGCGCTGGTCACTGCGGCTCCGCTCCTCGGGGTCTTGCCATGGTACGAGAACCATCGTAGTTTGACACCTGCCGTACTACGATGCGTATCGTACGAAGGGCCGCCGACCGTACCGCCGCGCGGCCCTCCCGCGACGCACCGCCCTGATCCGACTCGCCCCGACCCGAATGGAGTCCGCTGTGAGCAGGCTGTTCGAGCCCTACACCCTCCGGTCGCTGACCGTCCCGAACCGCGTCTGGATGGCGCCCATGTGCCAGTACAGCGCCGAGACGTCCGGCCCGGAGGCGGGGGTGGCGAACGACTGGCACTTCGCGCACTACGCGGCCCGGGCGACCGGCGGCACCGGTCTCGTCCTGGTCGAGGCGACCGCCGTCGCCCCCGAGGGCCGGATCAGCCCGGCCGACCTCGGCCTCTGGAACGACACCCAGACCGAGGCCCTGCGCCGGATCACCGGCTTCCTGAAGAGCCAGGGCACGGTCGCGGGGATTCAGCTCGCCCACGCCGGGCGCAAGGCGTCGACCGACCGGCCGTGGAAGGGCGGCAGCCCGCTGGGCCCCGAGGCGGAGGGCTGGCAGCCCGTCGGCCCGAGCCCGGTCGCGTTCGCCGAGGGCCACCCCGTGCCCTCGGAGCTGACCACCGAGGAGATCGCGGAGGTCGTCGGGCAGTTCGCCGACGCCGCCCGGCGCGCGCTCGCGGCCGACTTCGAGGTCGCCGAGGTGCACGGCGCGCACGGCTATCTGATCGGCGAGTTCCTCTCCCCCCACAGCAACCGCCGCACCGACGCCTACGGCGGCTCTTTCGAGAACCGCGTCCGCTTCGCCCTGGAGGTCGTCGACGCGGTCCGCGCCGTCTGGCCCGACGAACTGCCGCTGTTCTTCCGGATCTCCGCGACCGACTGGCTGGCGGAGAACGGCTGGACGGCCGACGACACGGTCCGCTTCGCCGCCCTGCTCCGGGAGCACGGTGTGGACCTCCTCGATGTCTCCTCGGGCGGCAACGCGGCCGGGGTGACCATCCCGGTGGGGCCGGGTTACCAGGTCCCGTTCGCCGCGCGGGTCAAGGCGGAGACCGGGCTGCCGGTGGCCGCGGTCGGTCTGATCACGGAGGCCGAGCAGGCCGAGAAGATCCTGGCCAACGGGGAGGCGGACGCCGTGCTCCTCGGGCGCGAGCTGCTGCGCAGCCCGTCCTGGGCGCGGCAGGCGGCCCGAGCCCTCGGCGGCGAGGTGCAGGTGCCGCGGCAGTACCACCGCTCGGTCTGACCCCCCGTCCCCCGAAGCCGCACCGCCCCGGAATCCCGTCACCGGCGTGTCCCGTCCCCCGGCGGCCGATGAGTTCGGCCGCCGGGACCGGTCAGCCCTTACGCCGCGGGGCACGCCCGCACGGTCCGCCACGGCCCGGAGCCGCTGTCGTCGGCGCCGTTGTCAGTGGCGGGGTGCAGACTGTCCCGTGTCCGGAACAACGGTGTTTTGGAGGGATACGGTCATGACCGACGCAACCGAGGTGCTGCTCGCCGTGGGCACGCGCAAGGGGCTGTTCCTGGGCCGCCGCAGAGGAGGCGACTGGGAGTTCGACGGCCCGCACTTCAACGCGCAGGCGGTGTACTCCGTCGGTATCGACACCCGGGGGTCCGCACCCCGGCTGCTGGTGGGCGGGGACAGTGCGCACTGGGGTCCCTCCGTGTTCCACTCCGACGACCTGGGCCGCAGCTGGGTGGAGCCGGAGCGGCCGGCGGTGAAGTTCCCGCTGGACACCGGGGCGTCCCTGGAGCGGGTCTGGCAGCTCCATCCCGCCTCCCCGGCCGCCCCCGGCGTGGTCTACGCGGGCACCGAGCCCGCCGCCCTGTTCCGCTCCGAGGACGGCGGGGAGAGCTTCGAGCTGGTCCGGCCCCTGTGGGAGCACCCCACGCGGGACCGCTGGGTGCCGGGCGGCGGCGGGGAGGCCGTCCACACGGTGGTGACCGACCGGCGCGACACGGACGCGGTGACGGTCGCCGTCTCCACCGCGGGCGTGTTCCGCTCGCGGGACGGCGGCGCGAGCTGGGCCCCGTCGAACCAGGGCGTCTCCGCGGTCTTCCTGCCCGACCCGGACCCGGAGTTCGGCCAGTGCGTGCACAAGATCGCGCAGGACGCGGGGGATCTCGACCGGCTCTATCTGCAGAACCACTGGGGCGTCTACCGCAGCGACGACGCGGGGGCGACCTGGACCGACATCGGGGCCGGGCTCCCCTCCGACTTCGGCTTCGCCGTCGCCGCCCACCCGCACCGGCCGGACACCGCCTATGTCTTCCCGATCACGGCCGACTCCGACCGCGTCCCCGCCGACCGCCGCTGCCGCGTCTACCGCACCCGGGACGCGGGATCCACCTGGGAGCCGCTGACCGAGGGCCTGCCCGAGGGCGAGCACTTCGGCACGGTCCTCAGAGACGCCCTCTGCACGGACGACGCGGACCCGGCCGGCGTCTACTTCGGCAACCGCAACGGCGAGCTGTACGCGAGCGCGGACGACGGCGACACCTGGCGCCTGCTCGCCTCGCACCTGCCGGATGTGCTGTGCGTGCGGGCGGCGGTGCTGCGCTGAGGCACCGGGGCGCGGGGCCGTGCGCGCCGGCGCGGTGATCACCGAAGAGTGACGGACGGGTGGGAGACGGGGTGTTGCACCAGTAGAGTGACGCCCCGTGACAGCGCGACCCTTGAACGAGATCGTCGAAGCAGGCTGGGCCGAGGCCCTGGCCCCCGTCGCCGGGCGGATCGCCGCCATGGGGGACTTCCTCCGTGCGGAGATCGCCGCCGGCCGTACGTATCTGCCCGCCGGAAAGCATGTGCTGCGGGCGTTCCAGCAGCCGTTCGACGATGTGCGGGTGCTGATAGTGGGTCAGGACCCCTATCCCACCCCGGGGCACGCGGTCGGGCTGAGCTTCTCCGTCGCGCCCGAGGTGTCGCCGTGGCCGCCGAGCCTGGACAACATCTTCCGTGAGATCCACGCGGACCTCGGGCACCCGCGTCCGTCCAACGGCGATCTGACGCCGTGGACGGAGCAGGGGGTGCTGCTGCTCAACAGGGCGCTGACGACGGCGCCGCGCAAGCCCGGCGGGCATCGCGGCAAGGGCTGGGAAGAGGTGACCGAGCAGGCGATCCGGGCGCTGGCCGCGCGGGGGAAGCCGCTGGTGTCGGTGCTGTGGGGGCGGGACGCGCGCAATCTGCGTCCGCTGCTGGGCGAGCTGCCGGCGATCGAGTCCTCGCACCCGTCGCCGATGTCCGCGGACCGGGGGTTCTTCGGTTCGCGCCCGTTCAGCAAGGTGAACGATCTGCTGCTGCGGCAGGGGGCGCAGCCGGTGGACTGGCGGCTGCCGTGACCGGGCCGGGCGCCGGCCGGGTCACCGGCCCGGTCGGGGCCGGGGAGCCGCGCGGGCTGGTGCTCGGGGTGGACTCCGGCGGGTCCGGACTGCGGGTGGCGCTCGCGCCCGTCGGCGCGCTGGAGGCGGCCGTCACGGCGTCCGGGCGGCAGCCCGTGCGGACCGGCCCCGGGGGCATCGACGCCGCCCATCTGCGGGAGCTGCTGCTCCCCTTGGTACGGGGCCTGCCGGGCCCCTGGGGCGGCGAGGTGCGGCCCGCCGCCGTGGTGATCGGCGCGGCGGGGCTGGCGACGCTCGGGGACCGGCTGCGCGCCGAGCTGCCGGGCGCGCTGGAGGCCGAACTGGGAGTGCGCCGGCTCGGGCTGGCGGCCGACGCGGTGACGGCGTACGCGGGCGCGCTGGGGCAGGACCCCGGCGTGGTGGTCGCGGCGGGCACCGGCATGATCGCGCTCGGGACCGATCTGCGGACCTGGCGGCGGGCCGACGGCTGGGGGCATCTGCTGGGCGACTGCGGTGGCGGCGCGTGGATCGGCCGGGCCGGTCTGGAGGCGGCCCTGCGCGCCCACGACGGCCGCAGCGGCGGCTCCCGGGCGCTGCTGGAGCGTATGGAGGCGGTGTTCGGCCCTGCGGCTTCCCTGCCCGGGCTCCTCTACCCGCGCTCCGACCGGCCCGCCGTGCTGGCGTCCTTCGCGCCCGAGGTGGCCCGCTGCGCGGCGGCCGGGGACGCGGTCGCGGCCGGGATCATGGCGCGCGCCGCAACGGAGATCGCCGACACGGCGGCAGCGGCGGTCCCGGTGCGGGCCGGTGGCCCGGCGCACGGCGGCCCGGGGGGCGGCGGGCCGCGGGTGGCCGTGACCGGTGGGCTGACGCGGACGGGCGAGGCACTGACCGGGCCGCTGCGGGCCGCCCTCGCGGAGCGGCTGCCGGGCGCCAGGCTCGTCCCCGCGGCCGGTGATCCGCTGGCCGGGGCGCTGCTGCTCGCCGAGGCGCTCGCCACGGATTCCCTACGTCTGCCACCGCATCCGTCGATGCTCCACCTGTACGACGGAACGGGCCGCTGAATCCGCACATCCTCGAACGGATAAACACGGACAGATCACTCAGGACCGCCCCCTCCCCGAACAGGCGGACCGGTGAAACCAGTAGCATGCGGCGCCATGAGCTCCTCCACTGGGCCTGCACCCGGCCTGCCAGTACGAATGCCGCGACCCCGTCAGTCCGGGCGACACCGCCGCCCGGAGCCGGTGGCCGCCCCTGAGGGCGCGCCCGTCCTCGTGCTCGCCGTGCCCGGCGCACCCTCGCCCGCCACGCGCGGTCTGGCCGAAGAGGTCATCAGCATCGCCCGGTCCGAGCTGCCCGGTCTGGAGGCCGGTATCGGCTACCTGGACGGCGACGGTGCCGAGTACCCGACGCCGGCGGCCGTGATCGCGCACGCCGCGGCCCAGCGCGCCGAGCGCTACGAGCTGGCGCGCGCCGCCGGCCGCGAGGTCGCGGAGCCGGAGGGCCCCGTCGCGGTCGTCGTCCCGCTGCTGGCCGGCCCGGACGCGGTCCTGATGGGCCGCCTGCGCCAGGCCGTCGCGGAGTCCGGCGCGACCGCGGAGCTGACGGACGTCCTCGGTCCGCACCCGCTGCTCGCGGAGGCCGTCCACGTCCGCCTGTCGGAGGCCGGGCTGGCCCGTGCCGACCGCGCGCGCCTGTTCACCGTGGCGACCGCCGCGGACGGCATCGTGCTGGCCACCGTCGGCGGCGAGGAGGCCGTGCAGGCGGCCGGCATCACGGGCATGCTGCTCGCCGCGCGGCTCGCCGTGCCGGTGATCGCCGCCGCGCTGGACCAGGAGGGCTCCGTCGCCGCGACCGCCGAGCAGCTGCGCGGCTCGGGCTCCGTCCAGCTCGCCCTGGCCCCGTACCTGGTCGGCCCCGAGCTGCCGGAGGGCCTGCTCGACGCGGCCGCGAAGGACGCGGGCTGTGCCGCCGCCGAGCCGCTGGGCGCGTACCCGGCGGTCGGCAAGCTGGTGCTGTCGCAGTACGCGACGGCGCTGGGGATCACCCAGCCCCAGGGCACCCAGCTGCGCTGACGCGCCCCGCCCGTACGCATACGGCCCCGGCCCGGGGACGACCTCGCGTCGTCCCCGGGCCGGGGCCGTTTCGCGCGCGTCGTCGCGGGGGGCTTCTCGCGCGGCTGACCGGGGCCGGGCCGTCCCGCGCGGCCTACGCGAAGACCACGCAGCTCGCGGCGGGCACGGGCAGGGACCCGGCCCGCCGGGGGACGCCCGTGCCGGGGTCGAGGTCGAACCAGGTGACGTCCCCGGAGCGCTCGTTCGCCACGTACAGGCGCCGGGCGGACGGGTCCAGGACGAGGTCCCGGGGCCAGTGGCCGCCGCTGGGGACGGAGGCGGTGAGGGCGGCCTTCCCGGCGCTCCCGTCCAGGTCGAGGACGGCGACGGTGTCCGGGCCGCGCACCGCGGCCCACGCGCGCCGGCCGTCGGGTGAGAGGACCAGGGCGGAGGGGTGGGCCGGGCCCTCGGTGCCGTCCGGGACGACCGGGAACTCGCCGAGGGGGTCGAGGACGCCCGTGTGCGCGTCCCAGCGGCAGACGGTCAGCACGGGGGCCAGTTCGCACAGGACCAGGACCAGCCCGCCCGAAGGGTGGAAGGCGAGGTGGCGGGGGCCGGAGCCGGGCCGCAGCCGGGTCTCGTGGTGGACGGTGAGGCGTCCGGTGCCGGGGTCGAGGGCGCAGACGCGCACCGTGTCGGTGCCGAGGTCGGTGCCGAGCACCCAGCGGCCGGAGGGGTCGGGCAGCACCTGGTGGGCGTGCGGCCCGCGCTGGCGGTCGGGGTCCGGGCCGTGGCCCGCGTACGCGAGGACGTGGACGGCCTCGCCCGGGACGCCGTCCGGGCCGAGGGGCAGCACACTGACCGCGCCGGAGCCGTAGTCGGCGGTCAGGACGTACCCGCCGGCGAGGCAGAGATGGGTGGGGTGGTCGCCTCGGACGGGGGCCGGGGCGCCGAGGGGCACGGGCGCGTCCCCGTCGAGCCGGAGGGCGGCGACGGCGCCCGCGGGGGTCTCGGAGACCGCGTAGAGGAGGTCTCCGCCGGGGCGGACGGCCAGGTAGGAGGGGTCGGGGACGGCGTCGCTCACCCCGGTCGCGGTGAGCGCCCCGGTCTCCTCGCCGACGGCGGCGAGGGTGATCCCGTGCCCGCCCGCCGAGGTGAACGATCCGATGCAGACTCGTCCCGCGTTACTGCCGCCCACGGTGGCCTCCCCCTCTGCGCCTGGGTGCGTCGGTACGCACCGGGCGCGCGTACAGGGCGAACCTAACAGGTCTAGACCAAGACGGGCCCGCGTTGGGCCCGGAGGCGGGTCAGGCAGGGACCAGGGGTGCGCGCGGCGAGGTGCGGACCGGGGCGGCGAGGTCCGCGAGGGCGCGCTCCAGGCCGTGCAGATGGGCGAGGGCCGCCTCGGCCCCCGGGTGGTGCGGGGGCGCCGGGGCCGCCGCCACGGCGGCCGGGCGGGCGGACGCCACGGGCGGCACCAGGGCGTGCACCGCGCCCTCCACCCGGCGGCACGCGGCGGTGAGCCGGGCGTCGTGCGAGGCCAGCGGGTCGGCGGCGACCGCGGCGAGGCCCCGGATCTCCCGGGCGCACACATCGAGCAGCGCGATGACCTTCAGGGCCCGCGCCTTGCGGGCGCGCAGCGGGCTGAGCGGGTGGGTCAGCGGGGCGAGCGAGAGCCGCACCCGGCCGATCAGGACCTCCAGTTCGGCGGCCTCGCGCGCGGGGTCGGCCGTGGCGTCCCCCGCCAGCCGGCGGGCGGCCGTCGTGGTGCAGCGGTGGACGCACTCCACCGCGCGGCGGATCCAGGCGTCGGTCGCGGCATGGGTGGTGACGGGCAGCACCAGGGCGACGCCGATCACCGCGCCCAGAGCCCCGACCAGGGTCTCCTCCAGCCGCAGCACCAGCAGCCCCGGGTGCAGCACGCCCAGCAGGCCGTAGAGCAGGCCCGCCATGACGGTGACGAAGAACATCATCCAGCTGTAGGACGGCGCGGCGGTGTAGAAGATCCCGAAGACGCAGACGGCGACGAGCAGCGCGGTGGGCACGGGGGCGCCGGCAAGGGGGACGGCGATCAGCAGGCCCGCCGCGATACCGGTCACGGTGCCGACGACCCGGCGGAAGCCGCGCACCAGGGTCTCGCCCCGCGAGGTGGTGTTGACGAAGATCCACCAGGCGGTGCCGACCGCCCAGTACCAGCGCTCGCCCGAGACGAGCTGCCCGCCGGCGATCGCGACGGCGCAGGCGAGCGTCACCTGGAACGCCTGCCGGGTGGTGTGCCGGGCCAGGCCGCGTCCCGGCAGCGGGGCGGGGGCGGCGGGCGGGGGCGTCCGGCGTTCGATGGGCCACAGGGCGAAGCGCACGGCCGAGCAGGCGACGAGGGCGGCCGCGACCGCCGCGAACAGCTCCGGCAGCTGCGCCGGGACGGCGTGCAGGAACTGGGTGACGAAGAACATCATGAACGCGAAGATCCCCAGCGCCTGCCCGCGCGGGCCGAACCGCCGCGCGTACACACCGCCGAAGACGACCACGAGCCAGGCGGCGGCGCGCAGCAGCGGCAGCTCGTGCAGGAGCGTCGCCAGCGCGAGGACGGGGAAGCCGGCCGCGGGCAGCAGGGCGGTGGTGATCCCCTGGGCGCGCACGGTCGGGTCGGTGACGGTGAAGAGCGCGAGCAGGGCCGCCAGACCGGCCGTGATCGACGCGGTGAGCGAGAACCCGCAGAGCTCGGAGGCGGCGACGGCGGCGGAGACGCCGACGACGGCGCGGGTCGAGTTCCGCAGTCGCAGCCGCCCCGGGTCCGGGGCCACGAACATCCTCTTCACGGCGGTGTGCCGCTCCCTTGCGATCGTGCACGCCGTTCCGCTGCCGTCCGGGGGTGGGGGACGGCGGGCAGGCACGGCGAAGGCGCCGCGGTCCGGACCGGCCTCGTCGCCGCCCGGCGCTGCACGGCGCCGCAATTACGTGGATGGGCCAAGGATAACGCCCCCGAGTGGGTGGCCGTGCGCCCCGGGCGCCGTGGCATGGTGGTCGGGTGACGACGCTGGAGGACCTCGTCCGGCTGCGCCGGGCCCGTGACCGTATGGACCGCGAGTACGCGGAGCCGCTGGACGTCCCGGCGCTTGCCCGTACCGCCCTGATGTCGCCGGGCCACTTCTCGCGCAGCTTCCGGGCCGCCTACGGGGAGACGCCGTACACCTACCTGATGACCCGCCGGATCGAGCGGGCGAAGGCGCTGCTGCGGCGGGGCGACCTGTCGGTGACGGAGGTCTGCTTCGCGGTGGGCTGTACCTCGCTGGGGTCGTTCAGCTCGCGCTTCACCGAGCTGGTCGGGGAGAGCCCGAGCGCGTACCGGGCGCGGTCGCACGAGGAGGGGGCGTCGATCCCCGCCTGTGTCGCCAAGATGTACACCCGGCCGGTCAGGAACCCGCCCCCGAACCCATCCTCGAACGCATCCGCGAACGGGCCCGTCGGCGGACCCTCGAACGTCGGCGGCCCCTCGGAACGGGTCAGGGTCGGAGAAGCCGGATCCGGCGCCGCGCCCGTAGCGTGAGGCGCATGGACATCACACTCGCACAGTGCTTCATCGCCGTCGACGACCACGACAAGGCGCTCGCCTTCTACCGCGACGCCCTCGGCCTGGAGGTGCGCAACGACGTCGGCTTCGAGGGGATGCGCTGGGTGACGGTCGGCTCGCCGGCCCAGCCCGGTGTGGACATCGTCCTCGAACCGCCCCTCGCCGACCCGAACGCCTCGAAGGCCGACCGGGACGCGATGGCGGAACTCCTGGCCAAGGGCCTGCTGCGCGGTGTCATCTTCGGCACCGAGGACTGCGACGCGACCTTCGAGAAGGTCCGCGCGGCGGGCGGCGAGGTCCTCCAGGAGCCGATGGACCAGCCGTACGGCGTCCGCGACTGCGCCTTCCGGGACCCCTCGGGGAACATGCTGCGCTTCATCCAGCCGCGCGAGCGGTGAGCCGGGCGCGCCCCTCGCCCCGGTCGCGCTGGTCACCCCGGGCGCGCCCCGCGCGCTAGCCGCGCTGGAGGAAGGGCGCGTCCACCGTGAGGGAGCCGTCTTCGCTCCGGGCGTCGACGGCCTCCGGGGAGACGAACTCGCCGAGCGTGCCGACGGCGGCCCGCGCCGCTCCGCCGCCCGTGGCATGGGCCGCGGGCACGGCGCAGGCACCGGCGGCGAAGGCCGCGGCGCAGACGGCGAGGGCGCGGCGGGCGGTCCGGGAGGGGAAGCGGGCCTCGGGGCCGGGTGCGGGGATCATGCCGTGCCCAACGAGGGCGCGACGCGACGGGCACGGGAGCGCCGTACGCCGGCCCGGGTCGGCTTGGCATCCTGGGCGGCATGAGCACCGCACCCGCGCCCCTCTCCGGCCTCTGCGTCGTCTTCGACCTCGACGGCACCCTCGTGGACAGCGAGCCCAACTACTTCGAGGCGGGGCGCAGGCTTCTCGCCGCGCACGGGGTCGACGGCTTCGACTGGGCCGAGCACACCGCGTTCATCGGCATCGGGACGCGCGAGACCCTGGAGACCCTGCGGGAGCGGTACGCGCTCGACGTGCCGCTGGAGGAACTGCTCGCGGCGAAGAACAGCCTCTATCTGGAGCTGGCACGGGCCTCCACGCCCGTGTTCCCCGAGATGCGGGCCCTGGTGGAGCGGCTGGCGGCCGAGGGGGTGCCGATGACGGTGGCGTCCGGGTCGTCGCGGGCGGCGATCGAGGCGGTGCTCGCGGGCACCGGGCTGGACGCCCACCTCACCGAGCTGGTCTCCGCCGAGGAGGTGCCGCGGGGCAAGCCGGAGCCGGATGTGTTCCTGGAGGCGGCCCGGCGGCTGGGGAGCGCCCCCGCGCGGTGCGTGGTCGTGGAGGACGCCCCGGCGGGCGCGGCGGCGGCCCGGGCGGCGGGCATGCGGTGCATCGCCGTCCCGTATGTGCCCCGGACGGCGGAGGATCCGGCCTTCCGCGCCGCCGACCTGGTGTTTCCGGGTGGGCAGGAGGAGTTCACGGCGGCAGCGGCGTACGCCTGGCTGACGGGCTCCTGAGCCCCGGAAGGTCTCAGCCCGCCCCTTCCTTGAGTTCGCCGCGCAGGCGCCGGGCCCGCAGGACGAGGAGCATCTCGAAGCGGCGGTCCGGGTCGTCCAGCACCGGCCCCCACAGTTCGCGGATCTGGCGCAGCCGGGAGCGGGCGGTCTGGGGGTGGACGCCGAGGCGGTGGGCGACCTCGGGCGCCCCGCCCGAGGTCTCGATCCAGGCGAGGAGGGTCGCGGCGAGGCGGCGGGCCTGGGTGGGGCTCATCCCGTCGAGGGGGGCGAGGCAGCGGACGGCGGCGGCGTCGATCAGCTCGTGGGAAGGGAGCAGGACCAGTTCCTCGGTGCGCTCGGTGCAGTGCAGCACCTCACCGGCCGGCAGCAGGCCGCTCTCCACGAGGCGGACGGCGGTCTCCGCCCAGCGCAGCGAGGTCGCGGCGGCGGCCAGCGGCACCGAGGGTCCGATCGCGCCGGACCAGCCGGCGGTGGCGCGGCGCAGGAGTTCGGCGCGGCCGGCGGTGTCGGGCTCGGGGATGACCAGACGGGGGCGTTCGCTCTCCATGTCGAGGAGGACGCCCTGCTCCACGGCCGGGGCGACGGCCTCGCGGGCCGGGCGGATCAGCAGGCCCACCGCCACGGTGCCGGGCAGCTCCCAGCCGATGCGGGCCGCGCGGTCGCCGAGGACGGTGGCCCGGTCGGCCCGGTGCTCGGCGAGCAACACGTCGATCAGCTGGCTCTGCAGGCGCAGGCGCTCCCCGGCGCGCCGGGCGGCGGCCTCGGCGTAGCCGCGGACCGACTGCTCGACGAGGCCGTCCAGGTACTCGAAGCCGGACTCGGCCAGCTCGTACATCGCCGGTGCGGCGATCTCGACCTGCTGGCCGATCTCGGCGAACCGGCGCCAGGCGAGGCGCATGCCGAGCCGGTAGACGGCCTGGAGGGAGTCGAGGCTGCGGCCGCCGCGCACCTCGCCCCGGCCGAACTCCTGGAACATCACCGGCGGCACCCGGGGCGTCTGGGCCCCGGCCGCGAGGTTCTGGACGAAGCCCTCGATGGCGCGGCGGATGCCGACCAGGGCGAGGGGCGTCCCGGATTCGTCCTCGACCAGGCGCAGATGCGGGAAGGCCAGGCGGATCTCCCGCAGGATCGAGTCCGCGAGCGCCCCGGACTCGGCCAGGACCCGGGACGCGAACCGGTCGACCTGGGACTGGGGCACCTCGCTCCACGCGGTCCGGGTCATCGGGGCGCGGTGTCGTAGCTGATGAGAGGCGTGTTGGGCTGCTCGGGCGGGGCGTTCAGCAGCGCCACGGCACCGAAGGCCGCGGCGACGGCGAGTGCGGCGGCGACCACCACGGTGATCGCGGCTGCGAGTGTTCTGGGCATAGTCGGGTCAGCTCCTTGCTGGAGAGATCCCACCGGCTGCCGGCCCCCACCGGCTGGACGCACAGTTTCAACATGACATTGACAATCCGTCAAGAGCGGGCCTAACGTCAGGGCGCCGAAGGGCTGACCGGCCCGGGGTCCGTGCGCTCCACCTCGACTCCTTCGATTCAGGAGAGCCCGGATGCGCCGCACCGCTTCACCCCTGTCCCTCGCCCTGCTGGGCGCCGGGACGTTTCTGCTCGTCCTCGCACCACTGCTGTTCGCCTATGTGCTGCCGCAGGCGAAGCGGACGCCCGTCGACATCGACACGACCACCGTCTTCACAGGCACCGGCAGCTACTTCGACACGTCGCGGCTCAAGACCGTGGACGACCAGCGGATCACCATCACCCGGCAGGTGCGGGGCGACGTCGCCGACAGCCTGCGCAGCGGCAACGCCGTCTGGGACGTGTCCACCTCCGTCGACACCGACCGCACCCTGCCCGCCGCCGATGTGCGCGACTCCCTCCAGTGGACGCTGGAGCGTTGGGTGACCGACCGCGAGACCAATGAGCCGGTGCACTGCTGCGAGGAGTCCCCGGTCTTCGACGGCGAGGCGTACCTGAAGTTCCCCTTCGACGTGGAGGAGCGCGGTTACCGCTGGTGGGACGGCACCCTGGGCGGTGTCGTCCAGCTCCGCCACGAGGGCCGGAAGAAGATCCAGGGCCACGAGGGCCTGCGTTTCACGGGCACCGTGGAGCCCACCAGGACCGGGGTCCGGCAGGTGCCCGGGCGGCTCGTCGGCAAGCCGCGCACCCCGCAGGTGCTGGCCGAGGAGTGGTACTCCAACAGCGGCATCGAGCTGGTGGTCGACCAGCGCACCGGGCGCATCCTGTTCGCGGCGATCGGACCGCGGAAGACGCTGCGCGCGCCGGGGTCCGAGAAGGACGCGATCGTGCTGCTGGAGAGCGACCGGATCGCGTTCACCGAGCGTACTCAGCGGCAGCAGGTGGACCTCGCCTCGGCGGACAGCAGAAAGCTCGCGCTCCTCTCCGGACCGGTGCCGGTCGGGGCGGGAATCGCGGGGGCGCTGCTCGCCGCCGCGGGCGTCGTGCTCCTGGTGCGCGGACGCCGGAGCGAGCGGGAGCCGGCAGCACTCACCTGAGGACGAATTCGCTCACCGAGTTCGCGCGAAGTTGTCATACCCGTGAGTAGCCGTGCGTCGAACGCGTACCGAACACTGACTCTCCCCACCACAGAGCACGCTCCCCACCGGTCGCCCCCTCCCCCGCACCTGTCCGTATCCCGTCATCACGTCATCCCGACATCTCGCCGTCCCGTCATCCCGTCGATCTCTCTTGCCGCGCCCACAGCGCCACCGGGCAGCCGCCGGCCTCCCTCAGCCGCCGGCGCCCGTCAACCCTCCGCACACCGCAACGAGTTGGAGCACGCAATGCCCCAGCACGTACCTCCCCCACGCCTCGCTCCCCCGTCCCTCGCGAGCGCGTTCCCGTCCGTCGGTCCGTCCGCCGGCGGGGGCGCGCCCGTCCCGGGGGCGGCGGCAGGCGTCTCACTCGACTCCCTCGACCCGTTCGACGGCGTTCCGCCCCGGCGGATCGTCTTCCTCGCCCACCGCGACCTGGGAAACCGGTCCGCGGGCGGGTCCGAACTTCTGATCGACCAGCTGGCCACGGGGCTCACCGCCGCCGGCCACGAGGTCACCCTGCTCTGCGGCGGCCCGGCCGCGCACCGCTCCTACCGGGTGGTGTCGGCGGGCTCCGAGTTCGGCCACTTCCTGGCCGCCCGGTCCGCCTTCGCCCGCCAGGTCGGCGAGTGCGACCTGCTGGTCGAGGTGTGCAACGGGATGCCGTACCTGGCCCCGCTCTGGCACCGGGGCCCGACCCTGTGCCTGGTCAACCATGTGCACACGGACCTGTGGAGCATGCGCTTCCCGTCGCCCGTGGCACGCTTCGGCCGCCGCCTGGAGCACTGGGCGCTGGCCCGGGCGCACCGCGGCAACCTGCTGGTCGCCGTGTCGCCGTCGACGGCCGGGGAACTGCGCGCGCTCGGTGTGCCGCAGGACCGGATCCGGGTGGTGCACAACGGCGTGGACGAGCCCGGGCTGCGCAGTCCGCGTTCGGCGACCCCGCTCTTCACCGCGCTCGGCCGGCTGGTCGACTACAAGCGCGTCGACATGCTGCTGCGCCTGTGGGAGCGGGTCCGCCCGGTCACCGGGGGCCGTCTGGTCATCGTCGGGGACGGGCCCGAGCGCGCCCGTCTGGAGCGGATGGCCGGTCCGGACGTGGTGTTCACCGGCCGGGTCTCCGAGGAGGAGAAGCACCGGCTGCTGTGCGAGTCCTGGCTGCTGCTGCACCCGGCGGCGGTGGAGGGCTGGGGTCTGGTGGTCACCGAGGCCGCCGCCCGCGGCACGCCGGCGATCGGCTTCGACGTGCCGGGGCTGCGGGACTCCGTCCAGGACGGTGTCACCGGGGTCCTGGCCCGCGGCGAGTCCTCGTTCGCCGCCGCGTGGTGCACGCTGGCGCTGGACGACGCGCGGCGCGCCGAGATGGGCAAGGCGGCGGCCGAACGGGCCGCCGCGTACCGGTGGAGCGCCACGGTCGCGGGCTTCCGCGCGGTCGCGGCGGAGGCGGCGGCCCGGGCCGGGGCGTCGGGGGGCGTCCCGTCCCCGGTGGCGGCCCGGCGCGCGAACGGCGCCACCGCGCCCGCGACGACACCCACTCCCGCGACGGCAGCGTCCGCCCGCGCGCACGGTCCGCTGGCCGAGCCGGTCGCCGCGCTCCCCGCCCGCTCTCCCCGCACGGACGGTGCACGCGCGTGAAAGATCCCTCGTTCCGCCGCTCGCTCACCCTCTTCCGTGCCTTCATGCGGGAGCAGGAGGACCCGGCGACCGCCTACGAGCTGCTGGCCCGCGACGCGGCCGACCAGGTCGAGCGGTACATGCGCCTCGACGGCCGGGTGGTCGCCGACGTGGGCGGCGGAGCGGGCCACTTCACCCGCGAGTTCCGCCGGCGCGGCGCCGAGAGCTACCTCTTCGAGCCGGACCCGGCGGAGCTGGCCGGGGCCCCGGGCGAGGGGACGGTGCTGGCCGACGGCTATCTGCTCCCCCTCGCCGACGGCGCCGCCGACCTCTGCTTCTCCTCCAACGTCCTGGAGCACGTCGCCGACCCGCACACCTTCCTCAGCGAGATGACACGGGTCACCCGCCCCGGCGGGCTCGTCTATGTGTCGTTCACCAACTGGCTCTCCCCCTGGGGCGGCCACGAGTGGGCGCCCTGGCACTACCTCGGCGCCGAGCGGGCGCGTGAGCGCTACGAGCGGCGCACCGGCCGGCCGGCCAAGCACCGGCTCGGCGACAACCTCTTCCCCATCGGCGTGGGGCAGACGCTGCGACACATCCGCACTCGGGACGACGTGCGGATCGTCTCGGCTCGCTCGCGCTACTGGCCGGTGGTCCCGGGGCTCGTGCCCCGGATCCCGTACCTGCGCGAAGTCGCCACCTGGAACCTTCTCCTCATTCTCCGGCGGTGTCCATGACCAGCACGATCCCCGCTCGTCCACCAGCCGCGCCACCGGGCCCCGAGCCCGCGGGCGCGACCGCACCGGGGCCGCGGCCCCGGTCGCGGCGCTGGCTGCTCGGCTTCTGGGCCGCCGTGTTCGCGGCCTTCCTCGCCGCGGCGCCCGGGCGGATGACGTTCGAGACCAAACTCGGCGTGGTCACCGACCCGTGGCGCTTCATCGGCGACCTGGGGAGCCTGTGGCACGACCGGGCGGGCTTCGGCGGGATCGCCGACCAGTACGTCGGCTACGCGATCCCGATGCTGCCGTTCCACGCGGCGGCCGACCTGGTCGCGCTGCCGGTGTGGCTCGCCGAACGGCTGTGGCTGTCGCTGGTGGTGACCGTCGCGTTCTGGGGAGCGCTGCGGCTCGCGGAGCGCCTGGACTTCGGCTCGGACCGGACCCGGCTGCTGGGCGCGGCGGTGTACGCGCTGTGGCCGACGTACACCATCGTCGTCGGCTCGACCTCGGCCGCCGCGCTCCCCGGCGCGGTGCTGCCGTGGGTGCTGCTGCCGCTCGCCGACGCGCGGTACTCGCCCCGGGTGGCCGCGGCGCGTTCGGCGCTGATCGTGCCCCTGATGGGCGGGGTGAACGCGGCCTCCACGCTGGCGTCCCTGCTGCCGGTGGGCCTGTATCTGCTCAGCCGCCCGGCCGGGCCGCGCAAGTGGCCGCTGATCGCCTGGTGGGCGCCGTTCGTGGTGATGGCGACGGCCTGGTGGATCGTTCCGCTGCTGCTGCTCGGCACCTACGGCGAGAACTTCATGCCGTACGTGGAGACCTCGCAGACCACCACGGCGACCATGTCGGCGACCGAGGTGCTGCGCGGTGCGGGCAACTGGGTCGGCTATCTGAACTTCGGTGAGGCGTGGCTGCCGGCCGGCTGGGCCGTCGCCACCTCCGCCGTGGTGATCGTGTGCTCCGCGCTCGCCGCCGCGCTGGGTCTCGCCGGGCTCGCCCGCCGGGACGTGCCGGAGCGCCGCTGGCTGGTGCTGACCGCGATCACGGTCGCGCTGGTCACCCTCGCCGGGTACGGCGGCGCGCTGGGCGGTCCGTTCCACGGCGTGGTGCAGGACCTGCTGAACGGGCCGCTGGTGCCGTTCCGCAATGTGTACAAGTTCCAGACCGGTCTGGCGCTGGTGCTGGCGCTGGGCCTGATGCACCTGCTGGCGCACGCGGCCCCGGTGCGGATGCGGCGCCTCGCCCCGGTGGTGGCGGCGGTGGCCGTGCTGCCGGGCCTCGCCCTGCCGTATCTGACGGGCGCGATCCTCCAGCCGGGCTCGTTCCAGAAGCTGCCCACCTACTGGGAGACCACCGCCGACTGGCTGGCGGACAACTCCTCGGACGACCGGGCCCTGGTGGTGCCCGCGACCGCGCACGGCATCTACACCTGGGGCTCACCGATCGACCAGCCGCTGGACGTGCTGGCCGACTCGCCGTGGGCGCAGCGCGACTACGTGCCCTTCGGCACCCCGGGCAACCGGCGGGCGATGGACGCGGTCGAGCAGGCGCTCACCTCCGGCGGCGAGGTCCCGGGGCTGAGCACCTACCTCAACCGGGCCGGTCTGCACTATGTGGTGGTCCGCAACGACCTGGACCCGGACCAGCTCGGCCATGTGCCGACCGCGACCGTGGTGCGCACCCTTGAGGCGTCCGGCTACAAGCGGGTGACCGGCTTCGGTCCGGTGACGACCGCCGGGCGGATCGCCGACGACACCCCCGTGCAGGTGGAGGCGCTGTTCCCGCGCCGGCGGGCGGTGGAGATCTACGAGCCGCCGGCCGAGACGGACCGTCCGGGCCGGGCCCGGATCTCGCCCGCGGCGGAGACCGCGGTGGTCAGCGGCGGGCCGGAGAGCCTGCTGCCACTGGGCGCCGACGGCACCCTCGACGGGCGGCCCACCGTCCTCGCGGGCGACCGGCACCCCGGTGTCGAGCAGCCGCCGCTGTACGCGGCGGGCGACGGCATGCGGCGCGCCGACACCCGCTTCGGACTGGTCAACTCCGGTACGTCCCACACCTATACGGCCACCGAGCGCAACGCGGCCGAGTCGGTGCAGGACCCGGGCGCCGCACCGCGCCAGATCCTGCCGGTGGACGGCGACGGGCACCAGACGACGGCCGTGCTGCGCGGCGCGGCGAAGGTGACCGCGTCCTCGGTGGGCAACTGGCTGTTCCATCTGCCGCAGTACGACCCGGTGAACGCCTTCGACGGCAACCCGGAGACGGGCTGGGCCGAGGGCTCGCCGGGCACGCCCAAGGGCGAGTGGGTGCGGATCGACTTCTCCACCCCGACCTCGATCCCGCCGACCCTGCGGATCACCCCGCTGCCCAGCGGCAATGTGCGCGCCGCGCCGACCTCGGTGCGGGTCGAGACCGACCAGGGCAGCCGGGTCAGCCCGCTGCGCCCGGACGGCAGCGCGCAGGACGTGGCCGCGCCCGACGGGCAGGCCAACTGGCTGAAGGTGACCATCCTCGACTCCCAGCAGGGCCGGCCGGGGCTGACCGGCGCCGGGTTCACGGACATCGCGATCCCGGGCGTCCAGGTGACCCGGATGCTGGAGCTGCCCGCGGACGCGCCGAAGGACACCGGTGAGTCGGTGCTGTACTCGCTGCGGCGCGGCAGCGACCCGGGCGGGCTGTCCGCGGTGGCCGCGGAGACCGGTCTGCACCGGCAGTTCGACGCGGCACGGGCCGGCCAGTACACCCTGAAGGCGACGGCTCTGCCGGTGCCGGGGGCGGCCCTGGACGAGCTGCTGTTCGAACTGACCGGGCAGCGGGAGAAGATCCTCGTCTCGGCGGACTCCACGGCGCGGCTCGGCACCAATCTGAGCCCGCGCAACCTCACCGATGGCGACCTGACCACGGCGTGGATCTCCGGCGAGCGGCCGGTGCTGCATCTGCGCTGGCCGGAGAAGACCTCGGTCGGGGAGATGGTCTTCGCGGGTGCGGGCGGTCTGTCGACCCGTCCCGAGCAGGTGCAGATCAGCTCGCCGGACGGGACGGCGGTCGCGGCGGTGGACGAGAACGGGATGGCCCGTTTCGCGCCCATCACCACCGACCGGATGGACATCACCATCTCCAAGCAGGCGCCGCTGACGCTGCACAACCCGGTCGCGGACGACCAGTTGCAGCTTCCGGTGGGTCTGAGCGAGCTCCACATCCCGGCGCTGGAGAAGTTCCGGGCGCCGCAGCCGGACCCGGAGAAGACCTTCAGCCTGCCGTGCGGCAAGGGCCCGATCGTGTCGGTGGACGGCACCTTCATGGAGACCCGGGCCGAGGGCCTGGTGCGGGACCTGACCGAGCGCCGGCCGGTGGAGGTGTCGCTGTGCACCGAGGGCAGCCGGGTCGACCTGGACCGGCGCACCCATACGGTGGAGGCGGGTGACGCGGGTCCGCTCGCGATCGACTCGGTGACCCTGTCCACCGGCGACCCGGCCGCCTCCGAGGCCGCGCCGCGCGGCGCGGGCACCATGTCCGGCGACGGGGACCGGCGCACGGTCCGGGTCGGCGCGGGCGAGGCCGCGTACCTCCAGATCCACGAGAACCACAACGCGGGCTGGAAGGCCGAACTCGGCGGCAAGGAGCTGCAGTCGCTGCGGATCGACGGCTGGCAGCAGGGCTGGCTCGTCCCCGAGGGCGAGGGCGGCACGGTGACGCTGACGTACGAGCCGTCCAAGGTGTACACGGCCGGGCTGATCGGCGCGGGTGTGCTGCTGCTGGCCCTGGTCGCCCTCGCGGTGGGCCGGCGCCGGGCGGAGGAGGACACCGCGCCCGCGGTGCAGCCGCCCGCGCCCGGGCTGCTGCTGGGCACGGTGGTCCTCACCCTGGTCGCCGTGGTGGTGGCCGGTCCGGTCGCCCTGGTGGTGCCGGCCCTCGCGGTGGTGGCCTGGCTGTGGCCGGGGCTGCTGGTGCCGGTGGCGTTCGCCGCGATGGCGGCGGCGGGCGCGGTGGCCCTGGTGGGCAGCGGCGACGGGCCCGCGGCGGGCCGGGGCGCGTACGGCGCCCTCGCCCAGCTCCTGGCGCTCACCGCCCTGTTCGCGGCCGTGGTGACGGTCTTCCGGGACGGCCGGACGCGTGCGTCCCACCGCGCGGGCGACCCCCGCACGGCGGCCGGTCCGGCGGACCCGGGGCCGGCGCCGTCCGTGCCGCCGCCGTCCCGTCCCGTCGATCCCCCGGCCGCTCCCGCGTCCGACGACGGGGGCCGCACGATCGGCCTGCGCAAGCAGCCGGAGTCCGGTCCGGGGGCGGACGGGGACACCCGATGAGGCCCGTGCCCGTCGCCTTCCTCCGCCGGGCCGGGGCCCTCGCCCCGGCCCGGCGGGGCGGCGCCCCGGGCCCGGGGCGGGACCACTCACGAGGGGAGCGGCGATGACCGCACTGCACGAACCCGCCGGGGCCGCGCGCGCCCGGGGCGGGGCCGGGGGCGGGATCGTGCCGTTCCCCGTGGTGGACGAGATCGCCCGGCACTGCACGGACCCGGCCGAGCCGGACACCGTGCACATCGAGATCCACCTCCCGGGCCGGCCGGACCCCGCACGGCTGCGCGAGGCGGTGGCCGGGGCGCTCGCCCGGCATCCCCGGGTGCTGGTGCGGGAGCGGGCGCGGGGGCCGTACGCGCTGCGCTACGCCTGGGAGTTGACCGGCGCCCCGGACACCGAGGTCGTGTCCTTCCCGCCCGCCGCGCCGGGCGCCCTGGACGCGGCGCGGGGCCGGGCGCTGGCCGAGCCGCCCCCGCTGACCGCGTCGCCGCCGCTGCGGCTGGAGGTCGTCGAGGAGCCCGGCCGGGCGGGCTGTGTGCTGCTGTTCACGCTGCACCACGCGGCGCTGGACGGCCCGGCGTGCCTGCGGATCGCGGCGACGGCGGCCGAACTGTACGCCGGGGAGGCGGGCCCCGTGCCGGCGCCCGCGGCCCGGGCCGCCTCCGGCCCGGCGGCGCCGCCCCCGGTGCCGGGCGCCGCGTACGGCCGGCCCGCCCGGGTGGCCGCCGGAACGCCCGGCCCGAGCGCCCCCGGCAACGGGATGACCGTGTGCGAACTGGCCGTCCCCCGGCGGGAGCCGGGCGCGCCGTACACCGTGAACGACCAGTTGATGGTGGCCACCGCGCTGACCGTCGCCGAGTGGAACCGGCTGCAGGGCGCGCCTGCGGGCCCGCCGCTGCGGATCACCATGCCCGTGGACGACCGCCCTCGGGGCCCCGAGATGCCGATCGGCAACGGCACCCGGCTGGTCGAGGTGCCGTTCTCGGCCGAGGAGACCGGCCCGGACGCCGACCCCCGGGAGCTGCTGCGCCGCACGGCGGAGCGCACCCGGGCGCTCAAAGCCGTGCCCCGGCCGCCGCTGGGGTCGCTGGCGGGGCTGCTGACCGCGCCGGTGGTGCCGGTGGCCGTCCGGGCGAAGGCGACCCGGGCGCTGCGCCGGGCGGCCGGCCCGTGGACCTCCACGACCCTGCTGAGCAACATCGGCCGTATCCCCTACCCGCTGGACTTCGGCGACGCGGGCCGGGCGAGCGCCGTGTGGTTCTCCGCCCCGGCCCGGATGCCGCGCGGACTGACCTTCACCACCGCGTCCACCGGCGGGAGGCTGCATCTCGCCCTGCGCTGGTCCCGGTCCCTGCTCGGGGACGCGGACGGGGCGCGGCTGCGCGAGCTGTTCACGGAGCGGCTGGCCGCGACGGACGGGTCCGCGACGGGCGGAACCGGTACCGGCGGGACCGCCGGGGGCCGGACCGCCGGCCACGGGACGGCCACGGACGCGCCCGCCACGGACGAGGGGGTCCGGTGAACGCCGCCGCGCCGCCCCCGGGGCTGCGGGACTTCTACGAGAACCCCGCCGTCCCCGTGGCCTCCGGCGACGCCCGCAGCAGCCGCCAGGCCCGGCTGCTCGCCCAGGCGCTGCGCGCCACCACCGGCGACAGCGGCGCCCTCGTCCTCGACGTGGGCTGCGGCGACGGCACCGCCGCCGCCACCGCCGCCCCCTACCTCAGGGGCCACCGGCTGGTCGGCGTGGACTGGTCGCAGGACGCGCTGCGCCGGGCCCGCACCCGGGTGGACCACGTGGTGCGCGGCGAGTTCGAGGCGGGCGGGCTGCCGTTCGCGGACGGCTGCGCGGACGCGGTGCTGTTCAGCGAGGTCATCGAGCACCTGGTGGACCCGGACGGGGCGCTGGACGAGCTGCGGCGGGTGCTGCGCCCGGGCGGCCATCTGATGCTGTCCACACCGAACCTGGCGGCCTGGTACAACCGCGCCCTGCTGCTCGCCGGGGTGCAGCCGGTGTTCTCCGAGGTGAGCCTGCGGGGCATCCACGGCCGCCCGGGCCGGGAGGTCGTCGGCCATCTGCGGCTCTACACCGCCCGCGCGCTGCGCTCCTTCCTCACCGCCTCCGGCTTCACGGACGTGTCGATCACCGGCGCCCCGTTCCACGGCGTCCCGCGCGGGATGCGGCTGCTGGACCGGGCCGCGTGCGCCGTCCCCTCGGCCGCGTCGATCCTGCTGGCGCACGCCCGGCGGAGGTAGCGGATGTGGTGGGGTGTGGGCGCGGCCCTGGTCGCCAACCTGCTGTACAGCGTGGGGTTCGTGCTGGAGAAACGGGCGCTCGGGCGGCTGCCGGAGCTGTCCGCCGGGCGTCCGCTGCGCACGGTCCTGATCCTGGCGACGAGCCCCGCGTGGATCGCCGGTTCGCTGGCCCTGGCGGCCGGGTTCGTGGCCCAGCTGGTCGTCTACCGGGCCCTGCCCATCGCCGCAGCGCAGGGCATCTTCGTCTCCGGTCTGGTGCTGCTCCTGCTGCTGTCCTCGGCGGTCCTCGGGGAGCAGCCGTCCGGCCGGGAGCGCTGGGCCCTCGGGGCGGTCCTCGTGGCGCTGCTGATGGTGGTGGCCTCCGTGCGGGAGGGCGAGGACACGGTGGGCACCGGCGCGCCGTGGGCGCTGGTGCTCCTGGTGTGCGTGCCGACCCTGGGCGCCGGGGTGTGGCTGTACCGGCAGGTCGAGAAGCGCTCCCGCAAGCGCCACCGGGTGCCGACGAACGGCATCGGCTACGGGGTGGCGGTCGGTCTGCTGTACGGAGTCAGTTCGCTGGCCATCAAGGGCGCCTCGGGGACGCTGACCGGCGAGGGCCTGGGGGCGGCGGCACGCGCCCTGTTCGGCTCCCCGTACCCGTATCTGCTGCTGGTGACGGCGGCGGCCGGGCTCGTCATGTCGCAGGCGGCCCTCCAGCGCTGCCGCGCCTCGCTGATCGTGCCGGTGTGCACGACGGTGACCTGCCTGTTCACGGCGGTCCTCGGGACGCTGACCTTCGGGGAGACGCTGCCGGAGGACCCGCTGCTGCTGACCCTGCGGGTGGCGGGGACGGCGCTGGCGCTGTCGGTGCTGCTGGCCATGCCCCGCCACGATCCGGCTCCGGCCACCTGACCCGTGCCGTGCGGTGCGGCCCACCCCGACCGGCCGGCGCCGCACGGCACGGCCCCGCACCACCCGCCGTTCCCGACCGTCCGCCGTTCCCGACCGTCCGTCCGTCCACCCCTCGCCCCGATGCCCGTCCCGATTGGAGTCCGCCGATGAAGCCCGACGACCCGCTGCTGAAGATCCTGGCCTGCCCGCTCGACAAGGGTCCGCTCACCCTCCTGCCCGACCAGGACGTCCTGTGGAACCCGCGACTCCAGCTCAGATACCCGGTCGTGGACGGCATCCCGCAGTTGCTGCCCTCCTCCGGGGTGCGGGCCACCGCGGACGACACCGCGCCGGGTGACGGGACGGCGGCTCAGTGACCACCCTGGCGGCGGCGGTCGCCTCCCGGCTGCCGACCCGCTGGGTCGGTTCGGCGGCCTGCGCGCTCTACCCGCGCCTGGAGCCGGAGTTGGCCCGGCTCGCGGACTACTGCCCGGCCGGCGGCACGGCCGTCGACGTGGGGAGCTGGTACGGCCCCTGGGCGCGGCGGCTGGCCGCCCGCTGCGACCGGGTGGTCGCCGTGGAGCCGGTGGCCCATCTGGCGCAGTACCTGAAGTCCTCCCTGCCGGGCAACGCCCGGGTGGTGCACGGCGCCGCCACCGACCGGGAGGGCACCGCCCGGCTGTGGCTGCCGGAGGGCGACCGGGGTGACCGGGGGCTCTCCTCACTCACACGGAACAGCGTGCACGCCCACAGCGTGGAGGTGCCCGCGCTGACGGTCGACGGACTCGGCCTCGGGGACGTGGTGTTCCTCAAGATGGACGTGGACGGGGGCGAACTCCCCGCGCTGCGGGGTGCGGAGGGCGTGCTGTCCCGGCAGCGCCCGGCGCTGCTGATCGAACTGGAGGCGCGGATCCAGCCGGTGGCGCCGGTGGTGGACCTGCTGTCCGGGCTCGGCTTCCGGGGCTGGCTGCTGCCGGGCCGGGAGTGGGTGGCGCTGGCGGACTTCGACCTGGCGGCCCACCAGGCGCGCACCGAGCACCTGGTGCACCGGGGGATGCTGCGCCGCACCCTGGCGCCCGGCGGCGAGCGGTCCGGAACCGCCGCGGACGGGGACGCGCCGCAGCGGGAACGGTACGTCAACTCGGTGCTCTTCCTGCCGGAGGGCCGCGAGCCGGGGTACGCGCGGGAGGCGGCGGGCGCCTGAACCACCGCGTCCACACCACGCGTCGGCGGGCCCGGCCGGGAACCCCTTGGGGGAACCGGCCGGGCCTGTGCCATACTCGGCGCGCTCCCGCCCGCACCGACACGAGTTCCGAGGCCCCCTGTTGATGCCCGAGTCCGCCGCCCGCGCCACCGCCGGAGGTCCGACGCGCCGCCGGCCCGCGACCGTGCCGGAGGCCGTGACGCGGGCGGGGGCGGGGCGCGCGGGCGGGACCGCCGGGGGCCGGAGCGACGGGAGTCGGACCGGTGCGAGTGGGACCGCCGGGGGCGCCCGCGCATGAGCGGCATAGCACTCGCGATCCCGTATCTGGACACGGGCGCCGACCAGTTGTCCTTCACCCTGGGCCGGTCCGCGCATCCGGCGCTCGCCGTCCGCGAGACGCGGGTGGCGGGTGTGGACGTGCGCCTGCGGCTGCTGGGCGCCTCCCACCAGGTCTTCGCCGGGCCGGTGCGGGAGACCGTCGCCTGCCTGCCCGGGGTGGCGGGCGGGCTGCCCGAGTCGGCGGTGCACGAGTTCGACGACTGGACCTACCGGTTCGGCGCGCGCGTGCGCACCCTGTCCGGGGCCGCGTTCGGCGCGGAGGTCGAGCGGCTGCTCGCCCGCGCGGAGGCGAGCCCGGACGCCCTGTACGGGGTGTTCCCCGGTTCCCCGCACGCGGTCACCGCCCTGACCGTCGGCCCGGACGCGCACGGACTGACCTGGCGCACCTGGCACACGTACCCGCAGAGCCGCCAGATCGTGGCGACGCACACCCGGCTGGAGGCCCGTTGAGGACCGCCCGACTCATCAGCGTGACGACCGTGGCCGCGATCGCCGCGCTGGCGCTCACCGCCTGCGGCGACGACGGCGAGGGGAGCAGCGGCAACGCCGTGCCGTCCTCGTGGATACGCAGCGAGTACCGCAGCGCCGCCCCCGGCGCCGGCTGGACGGACACCACCGACGGACTGTCCACGGTGGCCAAGGAGATCCACGGCCACACCTCGGCGCGCGACCGCATCAGCTCGCCCGATGTCGAACTCCTGCGCTACCGCGACGACATCGTGGCGGTCACCCCGCTCGCCGCGGGCGGCAGCCGGATCGAGATCGACGACTACCGCACCGGCCACCAGCGCTGGCGCTCCCGTATCGGCTCGCTGTGGCCGGACCCGGACAGCGCGTTCCGGGGCGGCGGCCCCGGGTCCGGCAAGTAGCACCGGCGCCCGTCCGCAAAACCGTCCCGCACGCCCCGCACGCACCACAGCCCCGCACGCACCACAGCCCAGCCCGACAGCCCGAAAAGCCCGTAAGCCCGAAAGGCACTCCCGTGTCAGAGATCCTGGAATCGGCAGGCAACGCCCTGCTCTACGGCCTGGTCGGCTTCGTCGTGATGGCCGCCGGCTTCATCGCGCTCGACCTCGTCACGCCCGGCAAGCTGGTGCACGTGGTGTGGACCGAGCGCAACCGCGGCGCCGCCGTGCTGCTGGCCGGCCAGACCCTCGCCATCGGCCTTGTCATCGACCAGTCGATACGCGCGAGCGAGTCCGAACTGGGCCTCGGGCTGGGGCTGTTCAGCACCCTGGTGTACGGCCTGGCGGGCGTGGTCGTGATGACCGTGGTCTCGCTGGTGGTGGGGCTGCTGACGCCCGGCCGGCTCGGGCACGCGGTGCTGGACGACAACGGCGACCGGCCGCACCCCGCCGCGTGGGTGCAGGCGGCCCTGTACATCGGCACGGCCTTCATGGTCGGCGCGGCCGTCTCCTGACGGCCCGCACACCATGGGCACCACCACGCGGGACCGCGCCACCGCCCCGCCCGCACAGACCGGCCCGCCGGTCTCGGCCACGGCGACGCACTCCCGGGGCGCGCGCTTCCTGCTCCTCTTCGCCGTGTTCCTCTGCGCGGCCTGCGGACTGGTCTACGAGCTGGCGCTGACGGCGCTCGGCAGCTACCTCATCGGCAACTCGGTGATGCAGACCTCCGTGGTCATCTCCGTGATGGTCTTCGCGATGGGCATCGGCTCGCTGGCCGCCAAGCCCCTCCAGCGGCGCGCGGTGGGCGCCTTCGCCGTCGTGGAGGGGCTGCTCGCCCTGATGGGCGGGCTGTCGGTGCTGGTGCTGTACGTGGCCTTCGCCTGGCTGCGGCTCTACATGCCGGCGATGGTCGTGGTGTCCTTCCTGGTCGGTCTGCTGATCGGGGCCGAGATCCCGCTGCTGATGACCCTCCTCCAGCGGATTCGCCGGCAGGAGGCGGGCAGCGCGGTCGCCGACATGTTCGCCGTGGACTACATCGGGGCGCTCATCGGCGGGCTCTGCTTCCCGCTGCTCCTGCTGCCGGCCTTCGGCCAGCTCAAGGGCGCGCTGGTGGTGGGAGTGGTCAATGCCCTGGCGGGCGTCCTGGTGGTGGTGTGGATCTTCCGGCGCACCATCCGCCGGGTGGTGCGGATCGGCCTGCTGAGCGGGATGGCCGTGGTGCTGGCCGTCCTCGGCACGGTGTACGTGCTGGCGGACGACATCGAGGTGACGGCTCGTCAGCAGCTGTACCGGGACCCGATCGTGCACGCGGAGACCACCCCGTACCAGGACATCGTCATCACCCGCTCGACGGCCTTCAACGGGGAACCGGACACCCGGCTGTTCCTCAACGGGGACCTGCAGTTCTCCTCGGTGGACGAGTACCGCTACCACGAGGCGCTGGTCCACCCGGCCCTGTCGGGGCGGCGCGCCTCGGTGCTGGTCCTCGGCGGCGGCGACGCCCTCGCGCTGCGGGAGGTGCTGCGCTACGAGGACGTCGAGGAGGTGACCCTGGTCGACCTGGACCCGGCGATGACCCGCCTCGCCCGGGGCTACGGCCCGCTGCGGGAGCTCAACGGCGGGGCCCTGGCCGACCCCCGGGTCACCGTGGTGAACGCGGACGCCTTCAACTGGCTGCGGGACGGCGGCAAGCGCTACGACACGGTCCTGATCGACTTCCCGGACCCGGACACGGCGGCGCTGGCCAAGCTGTACTCGGTCGAGTTCTACGACCTGCTGCGACGGGCGCTGAAGCCGGACAGCCAGGTCGTGGTGCAGGGCGGGTCGCCGTTCTTCGCCCCCAAGTCGTACTGGTCGATCGCGGCGACGATCCGGGAGGCGGGCTACCGCACCACCGAGTACCAGGTGGATGTGCCGAGCTTCGGGAACTGGGGCTTCGTGCTCGCCCGCCCCGGCCGGGACGCGGCGGCCCCGCCCCTGCGCCTCGCGGACGGCGCGCCGCCGCTGCGCTTCCTCGACGACGACGTCCTGCGGGCCGCCACCGTCTTCCCGGTGGACCGGCGCCCGCAGGACGTACGGCCGAGCACGCTGATGGACCCGGTGGTGCTGGAGTACACGCGCCACGAGTGGCAGAACTACTGATCCCGCCGCCCCCGTGCCCTTATACGGCATACGGCTATACGGCGGCCGGCGCCTCCTTCCCGGCGGCGGCGCCCCACCGGATCCGGGCCGTGCACAGGGGCACCAGCAGGGCGGCCGCGGCCACCACGCCCATCCCCCACCGCAGATCGGCGGCCCCGGCGACGAAGCCGATGACGGCGGGCCCGGCGAGCAGGCCGGTGGTGCCCAGGGAGGCGACCAGCGCCAGCGCCGAGGGGCCCTCGGCCGCTGCGGCGACATAGAGGCAGGGGGTCACGGCCGCGATGCCCAGCCCCATACAGGCGAAGCCGATCAGCGCGGGGACCACTCCCCCGGCGAGCAGCGCGAGGGCCAGGCCCGCGCCCGCGACCGTGCTGCCCACCCGGACCACCCGGGCGTCGCCCCAGCGTTCGCGCCAGCCGTCCCCGAGGAGCCGGGCGAGGACCATCATCACGGAGACGACCGCGATGCCCATGGGGGCGAGCTGTGCCGGGGCGCCGGCGACGTCCTCCAGATAGAGCGCCGACCAGTCGTTCATCGAGCCCTCGGCGACCGTGCCGCAGACCATGGCGGCGCCCAGCCAGAGCGTGATCCGGGTCGGCGCCGTCAGCCGTCGGCGCCCGCTCGCCTCCTTCGTCCCGGCCGCATCCTTCGTCCCGGTCGGCTGCTCCTCGGATGCCGCGTCGGGCAGCAGCCGGGCCCGGGCGCACCCCAGCAGGACGAGCAGGAGGACCGCGGCGACGGCGAAGTGCTGGACGACGCCCGGGGTCACCAGGTGCATACCGGCCGCGACCAGGGCGGCGAGGAAGGACCCCGCGCTGAAGGTGGCGTGCAACTGGGCCATGGCGGCCCGCCCGTGGGCCTTCTCCAGGGCCGCGCCCTGTGCGTTCATGGCCACGTTGAGGCAGCCGACGGCCACCCCGTCGGCGCAGATCACGAGCAGGGCCACCGGGTAGTTCGGGGCGGCGGCCAGAGCGAGGAGGAGGGCCATCAGGCAGAGCGCGGAGAGCAGGGCGAGCCGCCGGGAGCCGAGGCGGCGCATCAGCAGGGTGACCAGCGGGAAGGAGGCCGCCGCCCCCGCCCCGCAGGCGGTGAGCAGGACGCCCGTCTCGACCTCGCTCAGGCCGAGTTGCGTCTTGAGGGCGGGGAGGCGGGCGGCCCAGGTGGCGTACTGGAAGCCGAGGAAACAGAACAGGGCCGCGATCGCCAGTTGCGTCCGTCTGAAGTCGTTCATGACACCGGGCACGGGAGACTGCCCCCTTCCGTGGGACGGGATTCGGTACGGGTTTCGGTGCGGGTTTCGGTGCGGGTCGGGTGGCCCTCGCGGCGGCTGCCGGGCAGGGCGAGGGACATATAGACGGCGCCGGCGCCGTAGTCCGGCGGAACCGGGACCTCCGGGTGGGCGCGGAAGCCGTGGGACGCCCAGAAGCCGGCCATCCCGCCCACGGCGACGAGGGAGACCCGCTCCCAGCCGGGGTCCGCGCCCGCCGTCAGCCGCGCCAGCAGCCGCCCGCCCCAGCCCCGGCCGCGCAGCTCCGGGAGGACGGCCAGGTCGTGCAGATGGAGGTTGGCCGTCGCCGGGTGGGCGGCGGTCCCGGGCTCCGGGCGGGCCAGGTCCGGGAAGCGGAACGGCGGGTAGGGCAGGGCGAGGAGATAGCCCGCGACCCGGCCGCCCCGGTCCAGGACGAAGCAGGTGTCCGGGGAGATCCGGCCCTTGGACTCCAGTGCCGCCCGCCCCTCGACGAGGGCGGTGCCCGCGTACGCGGCGGCCTCCACGGCGGCGACGCCTGGCCAGTCGGCGTCCCGGACGGGGCGGATGCGCGGGTCGGGGCTCACCGCTCCCGCCCTTCCGCCGGGACGGCGGCCGGGGCCGCGTCACGGGCGGCCGCCGGTCGCGTCGCGGGGGCGGCCGGGGTCGCGTCGCCCTTTCCGTCGCCCGCCGCCCAGGCGTACGGCAGCGGCGGGAAGCCGTTGAAGCCGCGCGTCATATAGCTGGTGGCGTAGGCGCCGGCGGACAGGATCCAGACCGGGTCGCCCGAGGCGAGGCCGCGCGGGACGCGCTGGGCCGGGTCGGCGTAGGCGTCGTCGCTGTCGCAGGTCGGGCCCGCGACCACGGCGGGCACCCGGTCCTCGCCGGGGGTGCGGCCGGGGAAGACCAGCCGGTGGCACAACTGGTCCATCTCGTAGAGGCCGTTGAACTTGCCGACGCTGAGATAGAGCCAGCGCGCGTCCCGTCCGCCGGGCCCCCGGCGGGTGGTCAGGCGGCTGACGTGCGCCCGGATCGCGCCGTGGTCGGCCACCAGATGGCGGCCCGGTTCGACGACGAAGGCCAGCGGCCCGCCGTTGACGTGCCGCAGCCGGTCCATCCCGTCGCGGATGACGGCGAACATCTTGTCCAGCGGGGGTTCGAGCGGGCGGCCGCGCCGGTCGAGGTAGCCCGCGGCCGGCAGGCCGCCGCCGAGGTTGACATGGTCCGGGGCGATACCGTGCTCGCGCAGCGCGAGCAGGGTGTCGGCCAGGGTCTCGGCGGCCTCGGTCCACGCCTCGGCGGTCATCTGCTGGGAGCCGACGTGCACGGAGAGACCGGCCGGTGTCAGTCCGGCGGCCCGGGCGGCGGTCAGCACCCGCACGGCGTCGTCGGGCGAGCAGCCGAACTTGTGGCTGAGCCCCCACAGGGCGCCGTCGCCGCTGGTGGCGAGGCGGCAGAACACCCGGGCACCGGGGGCCTGCGCGGCGACGGCCGTCACATCCTCGACGCTGTCGGTGGCGAAGGTCCGGATGCCGAGGCGGTGGGCCTCGGCGATCTCCGCGTCGGACTTCACCGTGTTGCCGTAGTGGATCAGCCGGGCGGGCACGCCCAGGCGCAGGACCTGGGCGATCTCGGCGGGGCTCGCCGCGTCGAAGCCCGCGCCCACTTCGGCGAGGCAGGTCAGGACCTCGTCGACGGGGCAGGACTTGACGGCGAACCGGACGGCGGCGCCGGGGAGTTCCCGGGTCAGCCGGCGGTAGGCGTCCGCCATGCCGGTGAGGTCGAGGACGAGCCGGTCCGAGGGAGCGGCGGCGAGGGCGGCGGCCAGCCGGGCGGGTACCTGGGCGTTCACCCCTCCGCACCCCCGAAGCCGGTGTCGCGGGCGGCCCGCATCAGCGGGTCCCAGACGTCGACCAGCAGGGCGAAGTCCTCGATGTCCCGCCGGGCTTCGTCGAGCAGTGTCTCGCGCCGGTCGGCGAGGAGGTCCGCGACGTGGGCGTAGCGGCCGCCGAGTTTGCGGTAGCAGGTGTCGACGCGGTCCAGCCGCCAGTGGTTCTCGGCGCGGTCCAGGCCGGTGCTCGCGCGCAGCAGCGCGGAGACGGCCTCGGGGCGCAGCCGGTCGTCCGCGTCGAGAAGGGCGGGGCCGGCCTCGGCGAGGGCGTCGTAGACGGCGTGGAAGTAGAGCATGGAGAGGAGGAACTTCACGAAACGCGTCTGGTAGGCGAGAAAACCCGTGTCGGTACGGCGTTCGGGGGTGTGGAAGTTCTCGATGTGGCGGTTGTGCAGCACGCCGGGGAGGGTCGCGTCGTGCACCAGGTGGAGGAGGAAGTAGTCGCTGCCGATGGTGTCGGTCGCGGGCGGCAGCGGCACCCGTTCGTACACCTCCCGGTCGAAGGCGATGTTGCACATGTCCACCCGCATGGGGTCGACCAGGGTCAGGGTGGTGTCGTCGCCGGTGAAGGGATCGGTCCCGGCGCCCCGGAAGGACTCCGCGACCAGTGCGCGCTTGCGCTCCTCCGGCCAGCCGCCGGGGGCCCAGAGGCCGACGACCTCGTGGTACACCGCCGCGTCGAGCCGTTCCATCTCGGCGAGGTCCACGGAGGGCGCGCCGATGAAGGAGGCGCCGGCCAGGGAGACGGGCCGGTTGGCGTGGGCCGGGTCGAGCCGGGTGCGGGTGACGGCGGCGGAGGCGGAGGCGGCCGGTCCCCCGAGGGAGGCGAGCTCGTGGTGGACGGGGAAGACCGGCTGCCCGTCCAGGGTCTGGTAGCGGCTGTCCGAGTCCCTGCGGTGCACGGAGCGGCAGCCGAGGGCGGCGGCGAGGAGGAAGGCGCGGTCGGTGCAGGCGCCGTAGGAGACGGCGTCGGGGAGCAGCAGACCGCGGAGGCGCTCGGGTTCGGCGAGTCCGGCGTTCCGGATCATCCGGCGCAGGAGTTCGCGCTGCCGGGCCTCGTCCAGGTGGTGGACGGTGACGCCGGGGGTGGCGGGCAGGGCGGCCAGGACGCGGGCGTGTTCGGCCCGGACGGCCTCGGTGGCCGAGTCCAGGACCAGCAGGCGGACCTCGGTGCCGAAGGCGCGGGCGGCGTGGGCCGCCTCGGCGGCGGTGGCGGCCAGGGTGGCGGCGCAGGCCCGGTTGGTGGGCAGGGTGAGGCAGATCGGGTCGCCGGCGGACGGCGCGGGGGCGGGGCGTCGGGCGGCGGGGCGTGCGGGGGCGGGGCGTGCGGTCACCGGGCGGACTCCTGTCCGCGCCAGGAGTCCAGCCCCAGCAGCCTGCGGCCCAGGCCGTTCAGCTCGGCGGGGCCGTAGCGCAGGGACTCGTGCCGGGCGGCGTCCCCGAGGAGGGTGCCGTTCCAGCCGGGCGTGGTGAGGGTCCGCCAGGACTCCACGCGGGAGTCCCGCAGTTCGGTGTGCTCCTCCAGGGCGGGCATCATCGAGAGGTACTGCACGGCCCGGACCTGGTTCGCGGAGAGGTTGGGCGCGACGCCGTGGGCGAGCAGGCCGTTGAAGACGAGCAGGTCGCCGGCCTGGAGGTCGGGGCGCACCACGGGGAACTCGGCGCGGTCGGCGCCGGGCCTGATGGGGTCGCGGCCGGGCGGCTGCGCGATCCGCCACTCCTCGAAGCGGCGGAAGAGTTCGGGCGCGCACTGGAATCCGCCGAGTTCGGGCTCGGTGTCGTTGAGGGCGAGGATGCCCTGGACGCGCTGCGGCAGCACCCCGAGGGTGGTGTCGACGTCCCAGTGGAGTTCGATGTCGAAGCCCTCGTCGGTGGGCTCGATCAGGGAGCGGGAGCGGTTCCCCCGGTTCGGCGGGTTGAGGTTGAGCCGGTCCAGGGTGACCCACAGCTCCTCGCAGTCCCAGACGTCGGCGAAGGCGTCGTGGACGCGCTGCGACTGGCGGGTGTCCCAGAGGAGCTGGTGGTGGTACGCCTCGACGAAGCCGTAGACGTACAGATCGCGGTCGAGGTCCGAGCGGAAGGTCCGCTCCCGGTACCAGGTGTCGGGGCGGTCCGGGTCGAGTCCCTGGAACTCCCAGGCGAATTCGAGGAGGCTCTTGGCCTCGCCCGGGGTGACGGCGCCCCGGACGACGACATAGCCGTAGGTCTGCCAGAAGGCGAAGTCCTCCTCGGACAGCACCCGCAGGGGCAGGGTCTTGCTGAGATCGCGCAGCGGGGTCGGCGTGAGGTAGGTCTCGCCGTCCGCGCTGAAGTAGGGGCGCCGCGAGGCGGCCCGGTGGAGGTAGGGGGAAGGGGAGGGGGCAGGAGTCGGCATGCCAGCACTCCAGGGCTCGGGAAGGGTCGGTGGCGCCGAGTGGCGGAACCCCAGGCCGGCTCGATGATCGAACTGAGGTTCCCTCACGCTGGCCTGGACCAATTGCGGGAGTCAACCGCCACCGGCACAAGTTGCCGTCAATTGCCTGCCAGTTGCCGGTCGCACCCCGGCCGTGCCCGGCGGCGGCCCCGTGACCGTCCCTTTGGGCGCCCTCCCCCGCCCCGTCAGCCCTCCACGATCCGCTCCGCCGCCGCCGTGCCGCAGACCCGGGCCGCGCCGTGGGTGGCGAGGTGCAGCGCCCCGCGCGGCGGGGACTGCGGTACGCCCATCTCCACCACCACGGTGTCCGGGCGGGCGGCGAGGATTGTGTCCAGGGCCGAGCGCATCCAGGGGTGCCGGTGCTCGTCGCGGACGACCGCGACGATCCGGCGGTCCCCGGCCGCCGCCAGTGCCTCGGCGCCCGCGCCGGGTCCGCGGTACGACCCGCCCCGGGTGCCCGGCAGCAGGCGCGCCAGGTCCGCCTCCACGCCCCAGGGAGTCTCGTCGCCCACCGCGATATTGGGCTCCGGGGCGAAGGTCGCCACGTGCACCGGTCCGGTGACGGGCGCGGCGGACCCGGCACGTGTCACCGTGACCGCGCGGCGCGCGGCGCGCAGCCCGATCTCCGGGTCGGGCGGGGACCCGGCCGCCGCCCGCGCCCCCGCGGTCCAGCGCGCGAGCCGTCGGACCCGGTCGGCGGCGTCCGCCAGCCGCTCCTCGGGCAGTTCACCCGAGACCACGGCGGCGACCAGCGCGTCCCGCAGGCTCAGCACGGTGCCCTCGTCGTTCAGTCCGCCGCCCACGCAGATGGCGTCGGCACCCGCCGCGACCGCCAGGACGACACCGTGCTCCAGGCCGTAGGTGCCCGAGATGGCGCGCATCTCCATGCCGTCGGTGACGATCAGCCCGTCGTAGCCCAGCTCCCCGCGGAGCAGTTCGGTGAGGATGCGCCGCGAGAGGGTGCCGGGGCGCTCCGGGTCCAGGGCGGGGACCAGGATGTGCGCGCTCATGATCGCGCGGGTGCCCGCTTCGACGGCCGCGCGGAAGGGCACCAGTTCGCGGGTGCGCAGGGTCTCCTCGTCCACGTCGATACGCGGGAGGGCATGGTGGGAGTCGACGCCGGTGTCGCCGTGCCCGGGGAAGTGCTTGGTGCACGCGGCGACGCCGGCCGTCTGCATGCCCTCGACGTACGCGGCGGTGTGGCGGGCGACGAGGGCGGTGTCCGCGCCGAAGGAGCGTACGCCGATGACCGGGTTGTCCGGGTCGGCGTTCACATCGGCGGACGGCGCCCAGTTGAAGTTGACGCCGCACTCGGCCAGTTGGCGGCCCAGTTCGCGGGCGACGCCCCGGGTGAGTCCCGGGTCGTCCACGGCACCGAGGGCGAGGCTGCCGGGGAACGAGGAGCCCGTGCGCACATCCAGGCGGGTGACGTCGCCGCTCTCCTCGTCGATGGCGACCAGGAGTTCGTCCCGTTCGGCGCGCAACTCGGCGGTGAGCGCCGTGACCTGCTCCCGGGAGGTCACATTGCGGCCGAACAGGGCGACGGAGGCGAGCCCTTCGCCGACCCGGCGGCGCACCCAGTCGGGCGCGGTGGTGCCGGCGAATCCGGGCTGGAGGACCGCGAGGGCGTCCCGGGTGAGGGTGTCGTCGGCAGTGGCGAATGTCGTCATCGGGGGGTTCGTCCCTTCACGGAGCGGCCGTCCGGGCCGCGCGCAGCCTGGTCGCGGGATGGGGGTCATCGGGGTCGGGACACGTCGGACGAGCGGCGCGGGTCCGCGCCGCCCTCGACGACGCACTCGGAGGTGGACTGTGCCCGTCGCAGCGGCGGCCCGGGGTCCGCGCACCGGGTCATGGTGCGCCCCGGAACCACCACGGGGAGCTTGGCCTAGACTTTTCGCAGCGTCAAGGCGGCCCCGGAGAGCGGGCGTTGAGGACGGCGGACACACTCACGGCGCACGGCGGCCACCGCCCGCGACACGCCCAGTTGGACTAGACCACAGGGCCGCTGGGGGTTATAACGGGAGCCCTGCGGGCCTCCGGGCACTTCCTAGCCGCCCACCACATCGATCCAGGGATGTCGTGACAGAACAGCGCGTTGCCACCAGGCGGCTCCGGACCACCGGGGACGCACCCGCGGGCCGCCACCCGAAGGCCGCCGCCGGCCCCTGGCGGGGCTCCCAGGACCGGGAGGCGGGCGCACCGGCCGACCCGCCCTCGCTGGACACCCTGGTGACCGCCCTGGTCACCGCACGCGAGGCCGCCTGCCTCACCCAGGAGGCCCTGGCGGAACGGTCCGGGGTGAGTGTGCGGGCCATCCGCAATCTGGAGACCGGTCACACCGCCCGCCCCCGCAAGCAGTCCCTGCTGCTGCTCGCCGAGGCCCTGGGCGTACGGCCCGCGGACGTCGGGCTGTTACCCGGGCGCCCCTCCCCCGTGAGCCTCCCCCGCCCCGCCCGGTCCACGGGCCCGCTCCCGGCGGAGCTGCCGCCGCCCCCGCGCCACCGGCTCGTCGGCAGACGGAGGCACATCGACGCGCTCCGGACGCATCTGACGGCCCCGGGCCACGGCGACGACGGCCGGCCGGCCGTCGTCGTCGGTCCGCCCGGTGGCGGACGGACCGCGCTGCTCCTGGCGGCGGCGCACGGGGCGCGCGACCGCTTCCCGGACGGCCAGGTCTTCGTGGACCTCCATCCGGCCGCGTCCGCCGCCCCGTTCACCCCGGACGCGCTGGTGCGCCGGGTGCTGCGTTCCCTGGGCGCCGTGCCGCCCGCCGGCGGGCCGGAGGAGGCGGCCGCCCGCCTGCGGGACGCGCTGAGCCGGCGGCGGGTCCTGGTCGTCCTCGACAACGCGGACAGCGAGGCGCAGATCCGGCCGCTGCTCGTGGACGGCGGCCACAGCGCGGTCCTGGCGGGCGCGCGGCGTGAACTGCCCGCGCTGGACTCCCCGTTCCGGCGGCGGATCGGCGTCCTGACCGAGCCGGACGCCCTGGCGCTGCTGGAGGACCTGGTCGGCGCCACCCGCATCCGGGCGGAGCCGGCGGCCGCGGCGGAGCTGGTGCGCTTCTGCGCGCGGCTGCCACTGGCCCTGCGCATCGCCGGACTGTGGCTCTCGGCCCGTCCGCACCGCTCCCTCGGCGACCTGGCGGCCCGGCTGGCCGACGGCCGGGACCGCGTCCGCTTCCTGCGCATCGGGGACCTGTCCCTGCAGGCGAGCGTGGCGGCCTGCCACCGGGTCCTGCCGATCGCGGTCCGGGGCTCCCTGCGGCGGCTGCGCACGGTGGGCGACGGCTTCACCGCGGACGGTCTGGTGCCGCACACGGCCCCGGGACCGGCCGCGGCGGCGGACCTTCTCGACGAGCTGGTGTCCCTGCAACTGGTCCACGCGGACGGCGCGGACGCGTACGGGCGGGTGCGCTACCGGGTGCACGACGCGGTGCGCCAGTACGTCACCCACTGCCTGCCGGGCGACGGCTGACGGGCTCAGCGCCGGGCGGTCTCCGCGTCGTCCTCGTCCCCCTCCGGCTCGTCTTCCAGTTCCTCGTCGCCCTCGGCGCCTTCCGCGTCCTCGTCGTACTCGTCGTCGTACTCACCCTCGGCCTCGTCGTCCTCGGCCTCCGCCTGTTCCTCCTCCTCGACCGCCTCCTCGTGGGTGCGGACGACCTCGCCGTCCCGGATCTCACCGCGCCAGCCCTCGGCCTCCTCCTCGGCGAAGGTGACGTACCGCTGGAAGTGCTTGAAGTCCAGGCGCAGCCGCCGCCCCTGGGCACGCCAGAGGTTGCCGGTCTTCTCGAAGAAGCCGGAGGGGTAGTACTCGACGACCAGGACGATCCGTGTGAGCGTCGGGCCGAGTTCGTGGAAGGACACACAGCCGCGCGTGGAGCCCTTGGCCCCTTCCGACGTCCACACGATCCGGTCGTCGGGTATCTGCTCCTCGACGGTGGCCTTCCACCCCCGGGTCGACGGTCCGACCTTGACCTTCCAGTCGCTGCTGGTCTCGTCGCCCTGGGACACGCTCCGCACGCCCTTGGTGAACGAGCTGAACTCCTCGTACTGCGTCCAGTGGTCGTAGGCGCTGCGCAACGGCACGCCCACGTCCAGGACTTCCACGATGTTCATCACTTTGGTACTCCCGGCCTTGCGGCCTCCTCCCCCGCTCTTGCCGAATACGTCCTTCACCTTGCCGACCACGTTCTCCTTGAGGCCCTTGGCCTTCTCGCTCACGAAGGCCTTGAGCGGGGACTCGCCCTGGAGGACGCGCAGCCCGGCCTCGGGCAGCACACCTCCGTTGTCGGCGACATCGAGGAGGTCGTCGGCGAGATCGGCGAGCCGGTCGCCCGCCCGCTCGGCGAGTGCGGTCACCCGGGCCGACACATGGTCGGCCAGTTCGCCCTTCAGCAGGTCCAGGCCGGAGGTCTGGTCGGACACCTTCTCGCGCTGTCCGGTGGCCATGGCACTACCTCCTCCGACCCGTGGTCTTCTTGGCGGCCGTCTTCTTCGCAGCGGACGCCTTTCCCGCTGCCGCCGTCTTCTTCGCAGCGGTCTTCTTCGCCGGGCCGCCGGCCGACGCGGCCGTCTTCTTGGCAGCGGTCTTCTTGGCAGCGGTCTTCTTCGCGGCGGTCCTTTTCGCGGCGGTCTTCTTGGCCGGAGCCTCCTTGGCCGGGGGCTTCTTCGGGGCGGACCGGGAGACGGAACCGCCGCCCTCTCCGGAACTCCGCCGGCGCCTGCTGCGCCTCGGCTCCTCCGCTTCCTCCGCTTCCTCCGCTTCCTCCTCGTCGTACTCCGAGGGCTCCCCCTCGTCCTCCTCTTCCCCCTCGTAGGCGTCCTCGGGGGCCTCCTCCTCGCCCTCCTCTTCCTCCTCATCGCGACGGGAGGTGTCCCCCAGCCGCAGCGTGCGCTCGTGCAGGGAGTCCGCGAGGCCCGCGAGACGGCGGTCGGCCGTCGCGGAGAGGGCCGAGCGCCCCGCCTCGAAGACCTCGCCCTTGAGCTGGTCCCCCAGCTGGGCGACCTGGGGAAGGGAGGCCAGGCGGCGAGCGCCCTGTTCCAGAAGCTGTTTGGGATCGAGCGCCAGTTTGCGGCCCGCGACCAGCCCGATCACGGTGAGCGCGAGCCGTCCCTTCTTGGTCCTACCGAGCACATAGCCGCCCGCGACGGCGGCGGCCAGCGCAATCTTGGTCGTGTCATCCATCGGGATTCCCTTCGGCAGGGCGGAGGGCTCTCGCAGAGCCCGCCCCGGGCGGCGGCCCACGGCCGCGGCCCCTCACGGCGGGTTCATCACCCGTCCGCCACTTAGCACCCTGCCCCACCGCGAAAGATTCATCCACATATGATTCGATTGTCTGTTTTACTCGGGGGCGGGTACCCGGAACCGCGTGCCCGGACCACGGGACCACCAGGAACGACCACCGAGGACGACCATGGCCACCGATCGCCGTTCCGGCAGCGAACGCAAACCGGCCGGGAAGGCCGGAAGAACCGGGCAGGCCGGGAAGGCCGAAAAGGCCGGGGCCGCCGGGAAGAACGCGGACGCGGCGCAGGCGATGCGCTCCGCCGCCGGCAGCCTCCAGGAGCTGCTGGGCCGGCCCCCCGAGTCGGTGTCCGCCCTCCGGCGCACGGACGACGGCTGGGAGGCGGATGTGGAGGTCCTGGAACTGGAACGCGTTCCCGAGACGACGAGTGTCCTCGGCAGTTACCACGTCACGCTCGACCGGGACGGCGAACTCGTCGGCTACGAAAGGACCCGGCGGTACACACGGGGACAGATCGACCGGCGCGACTGACCGTTCGCCCGGCCTCGAAGGGAGGCACCCATGACCGTGGTGCCGCAGAGCAGCAGCGCACCCCAGGGGCGCGGCAGCAGCCTGTACGACGTACTCGAACTCATCCTGGACCGCGGGCTCGTGATCGACGTGTTCGTCCGGGTCTCCCTGGTGGGCATCGAGATCCTCAAGATCGACGCCCGTATCGTCGTGGCCAGCGTCGACACCTACCTCCGCTTCGCCGAGGCGTGCAACCGCCTCGATCTGGAGTCCGGGAGCAAGGCTCCCGCCCAGCTCACCGACATCGTCGGCGACACCGTGGAGAGCGGCGCCAAGGGCAAGTCCAAGGGTGCGCTCTCCGGCGCCGTGGAAGCGGTCACCGACGCCCTCCCCGGCGGGTCCCGTTCCTCGTCCGACGACGATGAGGATGACGGCGAGGACAAGGTCGAGGACGAGGGAGCCGAGGAGGACGCGCAGGACCGGGCGGACGAGGAGGAGCCGGAGCCCGAGCCCGCCGAACGCCCGCGCCGCGCGGCCCGGAAGCCCGCCCGCCGGGGACGCACCACGTCCCGGCAGAGGGAGTGAGAGGGAGCAGCAGATGACCGTGTACGTGTACTCCGTCGTCGACGGACAGCACCCGGCGCAGATCGACGGGCTCACCGGTGTCGGGGACCCGCCCGGGGCCCTGCGGTTGATCCGCGGCAGCGGGCTCGCCGCCGTGGTCAGCGACGCGCCGGACGGTCTGCGCCCCAAACGGCGCGACCTCCAGGCCCATCAGGGGGTGCAGAACGGGCTGATGGCCGACGGGCCGGTGCTGCCCCTCCGTTTCGGGCTCGTCGCCCCCGACGACGAGGCCGTCCGCGAGGCGCTCGCCGAGCGGACCGCGCAGTACACCGAGCGGCTGTCCTTCGTGACCGGCTGTGCCGAGTACAACCTGAAGGTGCGGCAGGAGGAGGAGCCGATGCTCCGTCAGGTGCTGGAGTCGTCCTCCGAGGCGCGTGAGTTGAACCGGGAGATCCGCGCGGGCAGCGCCGGACCCGACGCCCCGCTGCGCCTCGGGGAGATGGTCGCGGTGGAGGTGCGGGCACGGCAGGAGGCGCTGGCCTCCGGGGTCGTGGAGGCGCTGCGCCCGTACTCGCGGGAGCTGCACATGGCGAAGACCTCGGGCGACGACTTCCTCAATGTGTCCCTGCTGGTGCCGGACGACCAGGAGGAGATGTTCCTGACCACGGAGTTGAGCGTGGCCAACCAGATGGGCGAGGACTTCGAGTTCCGGCTCAACGGCCCGCTGCCGCCCTACAGCTTCGTCTGAGATCCGAGAAGAGCCCCGTCCGCAGTCCGAGGACCCGACCCAACGGAGGAGGACCCCGCCATGGGACTGCTCACCCAGCTCGTCACCCTGCCGCTCGCCCCGGTCCGCGGGGTGGTGTGGGTGGCCGAACAGGTCCAGGAGGCCGCCGAGTCCGAGTACTACGACCCGGCGCCCGTGCACGCCGCCCTCGCCGAGCTGGAACGGAGGCTGCTCGCCGGGGAGATCGACGAGGAGACCTTCGACCGCGAGGAGGACGAACTCCTCGACCGGCTGGAGGCCGTGCAGGCGCGTCGGACGGGGCCCGAGGGGCCGCCGCCGGACGCCGGACAGGGCTCCTGAGCCCGGAAGGCTGATGCCGCCGTGACCGAACCGACTCCCGCAGCACCGGGCCCCGCCTCCGGGGGCCTCGGCCCCTATCCCGGCCGGGCAGCGCCCCCGTACGCGCAGGGCTCCTCCGCCAATCTCGCCGACATCCTGGAGCGGGTGCTCGACAAGGGCATCGTGATCGCCGGGGACATCCGGATCGACCTGCTGGACATCGAACTGCTCACCATCAAACTGCGGCTGCTGGTCGCCTCGGTCGACAAAGCCAAGGAGATGGGCATCGACTGGTGGGAGCACGACCCCTCGCTCTCCTCCCGGGCCCGTCCGCCCCGCGACCTGCCCCGCGACGAGCGCGCCCGGCGCTCCCTCGCGGAGGAGAACGAACGGCTGCGCGCCGAGATCGACGCGCTGCGCGGCGGCGACGAGTCCCCGCGGGCGGTCACGGAGCGGCGGAGCCGGCGGGAGCGCCGCGATGACGGCTGAGCGGACCGGGGCGACCGAGCGGGCCGGGCCGGAAAAACCGGCCGAGCGGCGGGTCGCCTACGCCTACGCCGTGGCGCGGTCGGCGGACGGCCTGGCCGAGGCGGTGTCACCGCTCGCCGGGGTGGCCGGGGCGCCCGTCTCGCTGGTCGGCGACGACTCCGCGCCCGGCCTGGTGCTCGCCGTGAGCGCCGTGCCGGCCGGGGACTTCGACGAGGAGGCGCTGAAACGGCAGCTGGAGGACCTGGACCGGCTGACGGCCATCGCCCGCGCCCACCACGCTGTCGTCGACGCGCTCGCGGCCCGGACCACCGTGCTGCCCCTGCGGCTGGCCACCGTGTACCTGGACGCGGCGGGGGCGCGCCGGGTCCTGCGCGAGCACGGCCCGGAACTCGCGGCGGCCCTGGACCGGCTGACGGGCCACGCCGAATGGGGCGTGAAGGTCTACGCCGTGGCGCCCGGCCCCGATGCGGCCCCGGACCCGGCGGCGGAGACGCCCGGCGCGCCCGGCCGCTCCTATCTGCGGCAGCGGCGCGCCCAGGAGGGCGCCCGCACGGCCGTGCGGCGGGACGCGGCGACCGCCGCGTCCCGGGTGCAGGCGGAGGCGGCCCGGTACGCCGCGGCCCGGGCCCGGCACCGGCCGCAGAGCGGGTCGCTGGCCGGGACCACCGACGAGAACGTGGTCAACGACGCGTATCTGGTGCCCGAGGCATACGGCGGGGCCTTCCGGGAGGCGGTCGGCCGGGCGGCAGGGGGCCTGGGCGGCGTCCGGGTGGAGGTCACCGGCCCGTGGGCGCCGTACTCGTTCACGGGCGGGGTGCCCGTGGGGGACGACGAGAGCCGGGGCGACGGCTCCGGCGGGGGCGCGGGCGCGGGGCGACCGTGACCGACGAGCTGCCCGCCACCGCATCCCCCGCTCCCGCCACCACGGCCGCGGACCCGCTGCCCGACCGGCAGGTGGCGCTGATCGACCTCCTGGACCGGCTGCTCACGGGCGGGGCCGTCATCACCGGGGACGTGGTGCTCTCCGTCGCCGACATCGACCTCGTCCGGGTGTCCCTGCGCGCCCTGGTCGTGTCCATCACCCCGTCGACCCCGTCGCCGTGGGCCCCGGCCGACCCCGACGACTACGGCGGGGCCCCGTGACCCCGGCCCCGCGCCCCGGCGCCCGGACACCGGCGGGCGACCCGGCCGCCCGGCGCGAGGAGGTCGCCCGGGCCACGGCACGCGCCCTGCGGCTGCTCCCGGCCACACCCCGTGACCTCACCGCGCCGCCCGGCGACCGCGCGCCGGCCCGCCGGATCACCGCGGACCCCGACACCGTCGAGCGGGACCTGATGCGCCTGGTCCTCACCCTCGTCGAGCTCCTCCGCCAGCTGATGGAACGCCAGGCCCTGCACCGCGTCGACCAGGGCGACCTCACGGAGGAGCAGGAGGAACGCCTCGGGCTGTCGCTGATGCTGCTGCACGACCGGATGCGCGGCCTGTGCGAGGAGCACGGCCTCACCCTGGAGGACCTCAACCTCGATCTGGGCCCTCTCGGCCCTCTGCTGCCGCCTCCCGAGTGACCCGCACGGTCCGCAGCCGCGGGTCCCGGGCGTCCGGCAGGTGCATGCCCGCCGCGACCCCCGAGCGCAGATAATCCAGAACGGGCCCGGTCAGGCGCTCGCCCGGCAGGACCACGGGGATGCCCGGCGGGTAGGGGGTGATCATCTCCGCCGCGACGCGGCCCGCCGCCCGCTCCACCGGAACGTCCTCGTGCGGGGCGAAGTAGGCGTCCCGGGGCAGGCGGGCCTGCTCCAGGCGCAGCCGGGCTGGTTCCGGCACCGCCACCCGGGGCGCGGGCCGGAGGCCGTCGGCGCGCCGCACCAGGCCCTCCAGCGCGGCGAGCAGACGGCGGGCGGTGGCCTCGTCGTCGGCGTGGGTGAACTGGGCGCTGATCCGCCGGTGGTCGGCGAGGTGCGGGTCGACGTGGTGACAGCGGCGGAGCAGGTCGGCGGCGTCGTAGCCGCTCACGCCCAGGTCGTCGAGGTCGATGACGACCGGCAGCGGGTCGAAGTCCGCGGCGAGGCCGGGCCCGCAGTAGTCGGCCGCGCCGTCCACGTGGAGGCCGTCCAGTGCCTCGACGGCTTTGCGGACCCGGCCCACCAGGGCGAGGGCGCCGGACATCAGCTCCTCCCCGTGCAGCGCCATCTGGCGGCGCCAGCCGTCCATCCCGGCGTACAGCGGGACGGACGGGCTGGTGGTCCCCAGCAGGTCGGCGCGGGAGGCGAGGTCGGCCGGGTCGACCAGGTCACCCCGGAGGTGGAAGACCGATCCCTGTTCCAGGCCGCTGCCCATCTTGTGGATGCTGGTCACACAGATGTCCGCGCCCGCGTCCATGGCCCAGGAGGGCAGGTCGGGGTGGAAGGGCAGATGGGCGCCCCACGCCTCGTCGACGACGAGCGGCACCCCGCGCCGGTGGCACACCTCGGCGATCGCCGAGAGCCCGGCGGCCGCTCCGTAAGGGGTGGGGCTGGTGACGAGGGCGCCCCGGGCGTCCGGATGACGGGCGAAGGCGTCCTCGTACGCGGCGGCGCTGGGCGGGTGCGCGATGGCGCGGCCGGTGTCCCAGGCGGGTTCGACCCAGACAGGCTCCAGGCCGCAGAGGATCAGTCCCGAGACGACCGACTTGTGGGCGTCCCGGCCGACCAGGAGCTTCTGGTGCGGCGCGGCCACCGCCAGCATCGCGGCCTTCACCGAGAGCGAGCTGCCGCAGGTGGAGAAGAAGGTGTGCTCGGCGTGCACGGCCTCGGCCATCAGCCGTTCGGCGCGTTCCAGCACCCGGCCCCGGGTGCGGCGGTCGTCCAGCCCGCCGCTCGCGAGGACGTCCCCGAGGAACACGGCGTCGCCGAGGACGCGGCGGACCTCGGGGTCGGCGCCCCTGGCCTGTTTGTGGCCGGGTGGGGAGAAGCCGATCTCGCCGTTCGCGTGGTAGGCGGCCAGGGCGCCGAGAACCGGCGCCTCGTGCTGACCGCCCCGGGAGCCGTCGGACTGCGCACGCGGGGTCATGGACGCCGGGTACCCGTTCCCGCCGCCCGCCAACATGCCGGTTACCGGCGGCATCCCGTGCGGGCGTCCTGCGCGCGGGGTGGGCGCCCGGCGGCCGGAGCGGGCGCGGGACCGGGTACCCGGGTTCACCCCGGGCCCGGCGGGGTACCCGGGGCGTCCGGCCGCGGTGGCCGGGACGGCCCCACTCAGCGGGAGGACCCATGACCCCGACCGGCTCCCCGGCCGACTCCCTCTGGAACGAGTACGACCCCGGCCCCGGGCACCCGCCGCTGCGGAGTCCCCTCTCGGCGGACCTCGTTGTCGTCGGCGGCGGTATGGCGGGCATCTGCACCGCCTTCGAAGCCTGCCGCGCGGGCCGTGAGGTCGTGCTCGTCGAGGCGGACCGGCCGGCGCGCGGGGTGACGGGCCGGACGACGGCCAAGGTCTCCGCCCTCCAGGGCACGGCCTACCGGCGCATCGGCCGCGTCCACGGCGAGGAGACCGCCCGGCGGTACGCGGCCTCGCAGGCCGGGGCCGTGGAGCGGGTGGCGCGGCTCGCCGGGGAGCTGGACATCGACTGCGACCTGGAACGGGCCCCCGCCTACACCTATGTCACCGACCCCGCGCACGCGGAGGGCATCCGCCGGGAGGCGGACGCGGCGGCCGCCGCCGGGCTGCCCGTGGACCTGCTGACGGAGCCGGGGGACATACCGCTGCCGTTTCCCGTCGCGGCGGCCGTGCGCCTGGACGCCCAAGTGCAGTTCCACCCGCGGAAGTTCCTGCTGGGCCTGGTGCGCGAACTGCTCCGGCGCGGCGGCACCGTACTGGAGGGCACCCGCGTCACCGGCCTCACCGAGGGACGGTCCTGCCGGCTGGAGACGAGCACGGGCCACGCGATCGAGGCGGCGGACGTGGTCGTCGCCACCCACTACCCGGTCTTCGACCGGGCCCTGCTCTTCCCCCGCCTCGACCAGCTCCGGGAGGTCGTGGTCGCCGCGCCCCTGCCGCCGGACGCCCGCCTCGGGGACGGGATGTTCCTCACCGAGGAGGAGGGGACCCGCTCCCTGCGGACCGTCCCGCACGGGACGCTCGGCCGGGTGGTCGTGGCCACCGGCGAGAAGTTCCGCGCCGGCGACCCCGGTGACCCGGGAGCGGGACCGCGTCTGGACCGGCTCACCGCCTGGGCGCGCGAGCACCTGGGCGACCTCGTGGTCAGCCACCGGTGGGCGACCCAGGACGTGTTCTCCTCGGACCACCTGCCGCACATCGGACGGCTGCACCCCGGGGCGCGGCACACCTGGGTGGCGACCGGGTTCGGCGGCTGGGGGCTGAGCGGGGGCGTCGCCGCGGGGACGCTGCTCGCCGACCGCCTCACCGGACGGCCCTCCCCGTACACCGAGGTGTTCGACCCGTTCCGGCTGCGCCCGCTCGCCGAGGGACCGGCGGTGCTGCGGTCGGGCCTGCGGACCGCCCGCAACCTGACCGGGGCCGGCCGCGAGCCGCGCACGGCGGAGGACCTGGCACCGGGCCAGGGCGCCGTGCTCCACGACGGCAGCGGGCCGGTGGCGGCACGTCGCGACACCACGGGCCGACTGCACCGCCTGTCGGCGCGCTGCACCCATCTGGGCTGCCTCGTCGCCTTCGACGAGGCCGAACAGGCGTGGTCCTGCCCGTGCCACGGGTCCCGGTTCGCCGCGGACGGCGCGGTGCTGGAGGGCCCGGCGGTCCGACCGCTGCCGTCCCGTGACGAGGGCCCGGCGCCCGGCGAGCCCCCGGACGGGCGTACCGGGGTGGCCGGCGCCACCGGCCCGTCCGTCCCGGACCGCGCGCGCTGAGCCGCTGAGCCCCTGCGGGCCTCGCGTCAGCGTGTGCCGCGTTCACCGGCCGCCCGGCCCGGCCCGCCCTCGGGGCCGCTCCCCGCGTCCGGGCGGGCGCGGAGGGTCACCGACGGCGGCACCCCGTACACGCCCCGGTAGGCCGCGGCGAAGCGGCCCTGGTGGGCGAAGCCCCACTTCAGTGCGATCGCGGTGACGCCCGGGCCACCCGGGGCGGCCGCCTTGAGGTCGGCGTGGGCGTGGGCGAGGCGGACCCGGCGGACGTACCCCAGGGGTGTGGTGCCGGCGTGGCGCTGGAAGGCGTACTGGACGGCGCGCGGGGTGACGGACGCGGCGGCGGCGATGTCCGCGAGGCCGATGTCGCGGTGTGCGTGGTCCTCGATGAACGCCATGGCGCGGCGCAGGGTCTCCGTGGAGGCGTCGCGGCTGTCCACCCGGTGGTCGTCGGCGGCCGTCGCGGTGTTGGGCAGGGCGCTCAGGGTGACGGCCGCGAGATGGCGCGCGGCGGTCGCGACGACCAGCCCGCCCGCGTCCGGGTCGCTCAGCACATGGTCGCGCAGGAAGGCGACGGTGGTGCCCAGCCGCCGGTTGGCCGCCGCGTCGACCGCCCGGCTGCCGGTGATCCGCACCGGCTCCTGCTGACGCGCGCCGGTGGCCGCGACCTCGGTCAGCAGGGCGGGGTCGAACATGGCGATCGTGTACCGGGCGGCCCGGAGTTCGCCGGTGTAGGGCCGGTCGGGCTGGGCGATCAGAAAGGTCTCCCCGGGCCCGTAGACCTCGTGGCGCCCGCCGGTGGTGTCCACCTTGGCCCCCCGGTGGACGGTGATCAGGCAGACGCGCTCCAGGGCGCCCGCGTCGTAGCTCATGGTGTAGTCGAAGTCGAGCCGGTCGACGCTCAGCCCCTCCGCGGCGCTGCGCGAGATGTGCGCCCCCGTCTCCTTGGGGCGTCCGCCGATCCTCATCGGCGCGTAGGCCCGGGAGAGGAACTCCTCGGTCGCCTCCAGGCTGCTGCTCTCGAAAAACAGAGTGTCCATCGCCCTGCCTCCGGTCCTGGTCCACGCCAGGGCCTCTGCCCCGCCGTCGCGACCCTATGCCCGAGGGGCGGGGCGACGGGTGCCCGTGGAGCGGAGCCCGCCCGGCGAAAAGGGGCAGAACGGGAGGAGCGGGACCGTGAGTCATCTCTCCCACGGAGGCATCGCGACGGCCCGGCCCGGCCGCGCGGGACGGCGGCGGCCGGTCCGCGCCCGCCGGAGGTCAGTCCGTGCCGAGCAGGCCCTCGCGCAGCCCCGTCAGCGTCCGCGCGAGCAGCCGGGAGATGTGCATCTGCGAGACGCCGAGCCGCTCACCGATCTGCGCCTGGGTGAGTTCCTCGACGAACCGCAGATGGAGGATGCGGCGGTCCCGCTCCTCCAGCCCGGCGATCAGGGGCGCCAGGGTGTGCAGGTCCTCCACCCGTTCCAGGGCCGCGTCGTCGGCGCCGATGTAGTCCGCGAGGACCGCCTCCCCGTCGCTGCTGCCGCCGATCGTGGCGTCCAGGGAGGCCGAGTTGTAGCCGTTGGAGGCGACCCGCGCCTCGACGACCTCGTCCTCCGGCAGGCACATCAGGGCCGCCAGTTCCGGGACGGTCGGCTGCCGGCCCAGCCGGCCGCGCAGCTCCTCCGTCGCGCGGGCGAGCTGGATCCGGGCCTCCTGGAGCCGCCGGGGGACGTGCACGGCCCAGGACGTGTCACGGAAGAAGCGCTTGATCTCGCCGACGATGTACGGGATCGCGAAGGAGGTGAACTCGACCTCGCGGGAGCCGTCGAAGCGGTCGATGGCCTTGATCAGGCCGACCATGCCGACCTGGACCATGTCCTCCATCTCCTCCGGTCCGCGGCTGCGGAACCGGCCGGCGGCGAAGCGGACGAGCGACATGTTCATCTCGACCAGGGTGTTGCGCACGTACTGGTGGTCGGCCGTGCCCTCCTCCAGTGCCTCCAGGCGCGCGAAGAACGCCTTGGACAACTGCCGGGCGTCCCTGGGCGCGACCTCGGAGGGGACGGCGACCTCCGGCAGCTCCGCCATGGCAGGGCCTGCCTCCATGGATGTGCCTGCCGCCCGGGTGGTCGGGTGCGCCATGAGCTTTCCTTTCGCCGTCCGGAGACCGAAAGCCGGCCGCCCGTGCGGCCGACAAGGGCGCACCTGCCCGTGCGGGTGCCCCGCATGTGCGCCGGGCGGCGTCCGGCCCCAAAGCGAACCCCCGGCGCGCCGGGGTGTTTCGTGCGGCGGCCTTCGCGGTGCCGTGCCGTCCGGTGTGCCCGGTGAGGACGGCCTTCGCCGTGCCGTCCGGTGGGCAGCCGGTGCCCCGGGAGTACACCGGGGTCTGCCCTCGGGTCCCTTCCCCGCCGCCACCGGTGCGCGCGACACTCCGCGCGAGGCCCCCTTCACCGCCTCCGCCGATGGAACGCCAGCCGAAGGACGAGCATGCGCAAGCAGGAACAGGCCGACCCCGCCACGGACCTGGCCGCCCGGGCCCGCCCCCGCCGACCGCCCGTCGGCCCCGCCTCCCCGGTGTCCGCCTCCGCCGCACCGGCCGGGCAGCTGCCCCCGGCCTCCGTGGGGGCGCTCCAGCGCAGCGTCGGCAACGCGGCGGTGACCCGGCTGCTGTCCGGCGCCCGCCGCGCCCCGGCCGGCGGCGAGGCCCCCGTCGTCCAGCGCTATGTGGAGATCGACCCCGGCGCGGAGAACTACCCGAGCAAGCACCGGCGCGCGTCCGTCGTCTCGACCAGGAGCGCCGAGAGCGACGACCAGTTCTTCCCCAGCCAGCAGGAGGCGAACGACAGTTGGTTCGCGGACGCGGAGTCGCGCACGCCGAACCTCGTCTACAACGGCAGCGTCCGGCTGCGCCTCTCGGACGCCCTCGATCTGGCGGTCGAGCAGGGAACGGGCGAGTCCAAGGTCTTCTTCGCCACCGAACGGCACATCCAGGCGGCGAACCGGGCGCTGGGCGGACGGGTCCGCCTCCAGCAGGGCTCGCGCTTTCTGCGCGTCCGGGGCGAGTCGGGGGAACGGCGGCTGTACCAGGTCAAGCCGGTGGTGGCGACCGGGAAGCAGAGCGGCGTGGCCGGGATGCTGGGCAGGACGAAGAAGGCGACCGGCCTGTCCGTCCTCACTCCCCAGCGCTGCAACGAGATGGCCGAGTTCGTCACCGGCAAGATGGGGCTCTCGGCCCGGGGCATCAGCGCCTGGGAGAACTTCCTGGCCCGGGTGCTCGACCTCCTCGACGGCGGCGGCAGCCACCAGGACGGCCTGAAGGAGGCCCTCCGGCTGGGGCAGCAGGGCGACACGCAGGCGTATCTCGCCTACTCGCGGGACATGAGCCGCACCTTCCAGGATCTGAAGGACGCCAACTCCCCCGAACTGGAGGCGGCACTGCGGCAGTTGGGGCTCAATGAGTTCATGCCACCCCCGCCTCCCGGCTCGGCCCTGGTGACGGTCGGCTACGGCGACGCGGAGCAGGAGGGGGCCCGCGACCGGGACAGCACCTTCGAGTACCACTTCGGTGCGACCATCGCCACCAGCGGCAACGACTACGTCACCATGGAGAACTACGCCCGCCGGGACGCCGGCGTCGGCAACGCCACCGCTTCCGGCGGCGACCCGCTGTTCTTCTTCCGGATGTACGGCACCCGGCCGGAGTCGGGCGAGACCTGGCACGGCGCCCAGGAGGGCACCGGAGGCTTCATCGGCGCGATCCTCTCCCTCACGCTGGAGGGCTGAGCACGCGGCCCGCGCCCCGCCGCACGGGCCCGGGAGAACCGTCTGGCCCGCCCCGCGCGTCCTGCTCTACGGTTTCTCCGGTGCCGGCGGCGCCTTTCAGCCACGCACGCACGACGGCACGCACCACGCACGCACGACGGGACACGCGACGGGACGGACGACGGGGAGGGAACGTGGAACCACCCAGGACAGCGCTGGCCGAACGCATCGCCCGGCAGCGGGCCGGGACCGGTGACCCGCGCGCGCTGGTCGGCGAGATGCGGCGCTCGGTCCTCCTGGTCCCCACGGCGGACGGCGGCCTGTGGAGCGCCCGCTCGGGAGGTGTGCGGTGGATCTGCGGGTTCACCGACGAGACCGCCCTCGCCCGGTTCGCCCTCCACCACGGCCCCGGCGACCGGCCGATGGACTACGCGGCGCTGCTGGGCGCGCGGATCGTCGACGAGATCGTGCCGTCGCTGAACGAGCCCGCCGGGCTGGCGGTCGACATCGCCACCGAGGACGGGTCGATGTTCTTCCCGCCGGTCGCGGGCATCGTCCCGGACGCCGTCGCCCTGGACGTGGACCACGTCACCGGCCCGGACCGGGACGGGGGCGGCGGCCGTGGGCGGTGACGGGGCGGACCTCAACTTCGACAAGGCGTCCGTCGCCCGGTTCACCAAGGGCGTGGGCGCGACCATCGACCAGCTCGGCGACCTCGGCGGGGCCACCGGCTCGAAGATGGGCAAGGGGTTCTCGGCCCTGTCGATGACCGGGATGGAGGCCGGGCACCACGGCCTCTCCGTCGACTTCGAGGACTTCTGCGAGCGCTGGGAATGGGGCGTGCGCGCCCTGGTGAACGACGCCAGCGCGATCGCCAACCGCCTCGGCCTGGCGGCGGGCACCCAGTGGGAGCACGACCAGTACGTGCAGGGCGCGCTGAAGGTGGGGGTCAACTCCGTGGCGGGCGGCAACCCGCACGCCTCCGAGGAGGACATCGCCAAGCAGGACTGGGGCGACATCTTCACCCCCGACTACCTCGACCCGGACTGGAGCGCCGAGTCCTTCGAGCGGGCGGGCCAGGAGATGGAACAGACCTGGAAGGACACCGGCCGCACGGTCCTCACCGAGGGCCGGGGCGGTGCGCAGTCGGAGCTGCTCAACGACGCGCTCGGCATCACCGACGACCAGTGGAACCGCGCCCTGGACGACACCTTCGGCCCCTCCCCGGAGGAACGCGCCCAGCAGGCACAGCAGCAGGGCGACGCCGGGGGCGGCTGACCACCGGGGCGGCCGGTCCGCCGCCCGGTCACGCCGGGGCCCTAGTCCGGGGCCCCGCCCGGGGACCTGTCCGGGGACCCGGTCCAGGCGGACTCGCGGAGGAGGCGCAGGCCGTTGAGGCCGACGGCGACGGTGGAGCCCTCGTGGCCGGCGACGCCGAGCGGCAGCGGGAGGGTGCCGAGGAGGTCCCAGGCCACCAGCGCGGCGATGAAGATCCCGGCGATGACCAGGTTCTGCACGACGAGGCGGCGGGCCTTGCGGGAGAGGGCCACGACCGCGGGGACGGTGGCGAGTTCGTCGCGGACGACCACGGCGTCGGCCGTCTCCAGGGCGAGGTCGGAGCCGGCCCGGCCCATCGCGATGCCGGTGTGCGCGGCGGCCAGGGCCGGGGCGTCGTTGACGCCGTCGCCGACCACCAGCACCCGGCGGCCCGCCGCCTCCCACGCGCGGACCGCCGCCACCTTGTCCTGCGGGAGCAGCCCCGCGCGGACCTCGTCGATACCGGCCTCCGCGGCCAGGCGGCGGGCCGCGCGCTCGTTGTCGCCGGTCAGCAGGACCGGTGCCCGGCCGGTGAGTCCGGTGAGCGCCGCCACGGTGGCGCGGGCACCGGGGCGGAGCCGGTCGGCGATGCCCAGCACCCCGACCGGGACGCCGTCGCGCAGCACCAGGACCGCCGTGCGCCCCTCGTCCTCCAGGGCCCGCACCGCGCCGCCGGGGTCCGGGGCGCCGGTGGGGGCGAGGCGGGCCGGGGCGCCGACCCGTACGGTCCGGCCGCCGACCGTGGCGGTGACCCCGGCGCCGGGTGCGGAGGTGAAGCCCGTCGCCTCCGCGAGGACGAGGCCGCGTTCGCGGGCGGCCAGGACGACCGCGCGGGCCAGGGGGTGTTCGCTGGGGTGCTCGGCGGCGGCCGCCAGGGCGAGCAGCCCGTCCTCGTCCAGGCCCGAGGCGGGCTCGGGGCGGACGTCGGTGACGCGCGGGGTCCCCTCGGTCAGGGTGCCGGTCTTGTCCAGCGCCACGGTGTCGACCCGGCCCAACCGCTCCATCACCACGGCCGACTTGACGAGCATGCCGTGCCGGCCCGCGTTGGCGATGGCGGAGAGCAGCGGCGGCATCGTGGAGAGCACCACCGCGCACGGCGAGGCGACGATCATGAAGGTCATCGCGCGGAGCAGGGCCGGCTGGAGCGCGGAGCCGAGGGCGAGCGGGATCACGAAGACGGCCAGGGTCGCGAGGACCATGCCGATCGAGTACCGCTGCTCGATCTTCTCGATGAACAGCTGGGTGGGGGCCTTGGTCCGGGAGGCTTCCTCGACCAGCTTGACGATCCGGGCGATGACCGAGTCCCCGGGGTCGCGTCCGACGCGTACCCGCAGTGCGCCGGTTCCGTTCAGGGTGCCGGCGAAGACCTCGTCCCCCGCCCGTTTGGCCGCCGGGAGCGGCTCGCCGGTGATGGTGGCCTGGTCGACGTCGCTCTCCCCGTCCAGGACCCGCCCGTCGGCGCCGACGCGTTCACCGGGCCGGACCAGGATCGTGTCGCCCACCGCGAGGGAGCCGGCCGGGACGGTCTCCTCCCCGCCGCCGGGCAGGAGGCGGGTCGCGGTGGTCGGCGCGAGGTCGAGCAGGCCGCGTACCGAGTCGGCGGTCCGCGCGGTCGCGACGGCCTCCAGGGCGCCGGAGGTGGCGAAGATGACGATCAGCAGCGCGCCGTCGAGGAACTGGCCGATGGCCGCGGCGCCGAGCGCGGCGACGACCATCAGCAGATCCACGTCCAGGGTCCTGTTCCCGAGGGCCTTCAACCCCTCCCGGCCCGGTTCCCAGCCGCCGGTGAGGTACACGGCGGCGTACAGCGGGCCCCACAGCCAGGCCGGGGCGCCGAGGAGGTCCAGCGGGAGGGCGGCCAGGAAGAGGAGCAGCGCGGCGAGCGCCCAGCGGGCCTCCGGCAGAGCCAGGACCCGGGTGCGTCGCGGCCGCGGTGCCGGGCGCGGGTCCGGGGCGGCGGAGGCGGGCCGCCGGGCCGGTGCGGAGGACGGGGCAGTGGACATGGCGGAGCGACCCTTCGGAGGCGGGCGGGGAACGCGAGGGAGCGCGCGGAGGGAACGCGCACACCATACAGGAATACATGAACAGGTCTTCAGGTGTCATCCGTATGATGGCGCTCATGGGCCATGGAACCGACGCCAGGAGCAGTGCCACGCCCCGCGAGCGGCTCGACGCGGTGGGCACGGCGGATGTGGCCGCCACCCTCCAGGCCCTCGCCACACCCTCGCGGCTGCACATCCTCGCCCGCCTCCAGGAGGGCCCCTGCTCGGTGAGCGACCTCGCGGACGCGGTCGGCATGGAGGCGTCCGCCTGCTCCCACCAGCTACGGCTGCTGCGCAACCTGGGGCTGGTCGTGGGCGAGCGGCACGGGCGCTCGATCGTGTACGCCCTCTACGACGACCATGTCGCCCAGCTCCTCGAACAGGCCCTCTACCACGTGGAGCATCTGCGTCTGGGCGTGCGGGACACGCCTGCCGGGCTGTCCGGGCGGGCCGCCACCGACTGACCGCGACGACGCGGCCGACCGCCTCCGGCGATCAACTCCCCCGCATGGGGCGAGAGTTCATGCCGCCGCCGTACCGCCCAGGGGCGGGACCCGCTCGGCGGCGGGCGGCGGTCCGGGCGGGGTGCCGTCGCCGAAGGGCCGTCCGCCGAGGGCCTCACGGCCGTGCGGGGTGAGCCAGTCGGCCGTGTCGGGGCCGGCGGGGACGATGCCCGTGGGGTTGATGGTGCGGTGGACGCCGTAGTAGTGCGCCTTGATCTGCTCGAAGTCGATGGTGTCGCCGAACCCGGGCGTCTGGAACAGGTCGCGCGCGTACGCCCAGAGCGCGGGCAGCTCGGTCAGCTTCTGCCGGTTGCACTTGAAGTGGCCGTGGTAGACCGCGTCGAAGCGGACCAGGGTGGGGAAGAGCCGCACATCGGCCTCGGTGATGGTGTCCCCGACCAGGTAGCGCTGTCGCCCGAGCCGTTCCTCCAGCAGGTCCAGCCGCTCCCAGAGCCGCCGGTACGCCTTGTCGTACGCCTCCTGCGACCCGGCGAACCCGCATTTGTAGACACCGTTGTTGACGTCCCGGAACACCTGCTCGGCGACCTCGTCGATCTCCGCGCGCCACTTCTCCGGGTAGAGGTCGGGCGCCCCCGCGCGGTGGTGGGCCGCCCACTCGCTCTCCAGGTCGAGGGTGATCCGCGCGAAGTCGTTGGTCACCACCTGCCCGCTGGGGATGTCGACGAGCGCGGGCACGGTGATGCCGCGCGGATAGCCGGGGTCGCGCGCGAAGAACGCCTCCTGGAGGCGGGTGATGCCGAGGACCGGGTCCTTGCCGCCGGGGTCGAGGTGGAAGGACCAGCTGCGCTCGTCGTGCAGCGGCCCGGCGATCCCCATCGACAGCACGTCCTCCAGCCCCAGCAGCCGCCGGACGATCACGGCCCGGTTCGCCCAGGGGCAGGCCCGCGCGATCACCAGCCGGTAGCGGCCCGGCTCCACCGGCCAGCCGTCCCGGCCGTCCGCGGTGATCCGGGTCGTGAGGTAGTTCTGGTCGCGTGTGAACTCCCCGTCTCCTGCCATTCCGCCATGCTACTGCGACGGGCCCGGGCGGTCCCGGGGTGCGTCGCGGGGACCGTCCTCAGGCCGCGTGGCTCGTCGGCTCGTGCTTCCAGAAGCCGGAGAAGGTGATGCGGTTCTTCGGCAGACCCAGCCGGTGCAGGTGCCTGCGCCCCTCGGTCGCGAGGGCCGACTCGCCGACCACGAACGCGTAGCCCGCCGGGTCGACGGCGGTGTGGCGCAGGAGTTCGGCGAGCGCGGCGGTACCGGGGACGGACCGACTGTCGCGGCGGACGACCCAGGTGACCGCCACCCCGTCCGGCGCCTCGGTCTCCCGGCGGTCACCCGCGGTGGGCACCTCCTGGATGACGCGTCCGACGGTGTCGCGCGGCAGGGAGCGCAGGATGCCCGCGGTGGCCGGCAGGCCGGTCTCGTCGGCCACGATCAGGACCTCGGTGGCGTCCTCCGGGCGGTCGAAGAGGATGCCCTGGTCCAGCACGGCGAGCGCGGCGCCCGGGCGGGCGGAGCACGCCCAGATCGCGGCCCGCCCCTCCAACTCGCCCGTCGGGCCGCAGTGCAGGACGAAGTCGATGTCCATCTCCGCCGCCCGGCCCCGGAAGCCGGCCACGGTGTAGTTGGCGCAGTGGGGCCGCTCGTGCTCGGGGATGGCCAGATAGGGCCCCCACCACCGGGTGCCGGTGAACACCGGCAGCCGCAGACCGCCGCGCTGGTGGGGAAGTTGCAGGAACAGCCGGAACCAGTGGTCGTAGCCCAGCCACGGGAACTCGCCGAGCTCCGGGCCGGTGACCGTGACGCGCTGGATGGACGGGGACACCCGCACGGAACGCACGACCTCGGCCCGGAACATCCTGGGGTGCTCCGGTGTGAGCCGGTGGATCTTCGCCATGAGGCAAGGCCCGCGTCGATCCCCCGGCAGGTGTGGCGGGAGTTCGCCGGGGAGTCACTGCGGATGGCGCGGCTGATGCAGCGACTGGGCTACACCGGACCGGCCAGCATCGACGCGGTGATCTCGCCCGCGGGTGAGCTCTGGTTCAACGAGGTCAACGCCCGTCTCGGCGCCAGCACCCATCTGCACGGCATCGCCGAGACCCTGGTCGGCCCCGGCTGGTCCGAGAGCCACACCCTGCTGAGCCGCTTCAACGTCGCTGCCCCGCCCCTGCGGGTCCTGCTGCCGGAACTGGAGGCGGTCGGCCTCGCGTGGGACCCGGAACGGCGTCGCGGGGTCGTGATCGCCTCGGACGACACGGACGTCAGCGGCACCGTCGAGTACGTCGTGCTGGCACCCGCCCGGGAGCAGGCGCACGCCCTGGAGGCCGGGCTGGAGCGCGTTCTGGCCGGCGCCCGGCAGGGGGGCGCCCGGGGCGCCCGGCACGGGGCGGGCCACGCCTGACGGCCGGGCCCGTCCGAAGAGACAGACCTCCCCGGGAGAGAGCCCTCCCGAAGGGAACCCTCCCGGGGAGTCCGACACGAAGGAGATCCACGGTTGGCTTACCGCGGTCTGGCCGGCACACGGATGGCCGTCTGGTCGTGCGTGGTCGCCACGAGCAGACTTCCCGTGGCCATGGCGCCGCTCGCGTTCGTGTTCCTGGACCGGGAGGTGACGGGTGGATACACCCGCGGCGCCATGATGGCGGCCGCGTACACGGCGGCGGAGGCGGTGGGCGCCCCGCTCCTGGGAGCCAGGCTGCGGAGCCGGCCGTTCCGCCGGGAGATCGCCGTGGGGCTGGGCGTCTCCTCCGTGTTTCTCGCCGCCGTCGCCCTCGTCCCCGCCGCTCCGGCGCCGGTGGCCGTCGCCCTGGCCGCGGTGGCCGGTGCGGCGGGGGCGGCGGCCCCGGGGGCGCTGCGGTCCATGGTGGCGGACCTGGTTCCCGCGAAGGACCTGAACTCCGCGCTCAGTTGGGAGTCGTCGCTGAACATGGCGGTGTGGGCGGCCGCCCCGGCGCTGGTCGCCACGGTCGCCTCCGGCTGGTCCGCGACCGTGCCGTTCCTCGTCGCCGCGGTCGCGGCGCTGGCCGGGGCGGCCGGGGTGTGCCTCCTGCCGGAGAAGACCGGCCGGCCCGAGCCGGCCGGCCGGCGACGGGGCACGGCCGGACCGCTGGCATCGGCCTGGCGCATCTATCTCACCAGTGCCGCCGCGATGTATCTGCTGGCCACGGTCGAACTCGCCCTCCCCGCCCTCCTCGAACAGCGGGACCGGCCCCTCGCGTACAGCGGCCCCCTGCTCACCGGCTTCGCCCTCGCGGGCATCCTCGGCGGCCTCCTGTACGGCCTGCGCACCTGGCCGGGCGGCCCCGAACGCCACAGCGTCCTCCTGCTGTACGCCACGGTCGCGGTGACGAGCGCGATGGCGGCCGCCCCCTCGGTGGGTACCCTCGGCGCGCTGCTGCTCCTGGCCGGTCTGTGCCAGGCCGTCGTGCTGGTCGCGCGGAACCTGTCCCTGCAACGGGCCCTCCCCACCTCCCTGCACCCCGTCGGCTACTCCCTCCAGTACGCGGGCAGCGGCATCGGCTACGGCATCAGCGCGTCGGCCACCGGGTTCCTCCTGGCGCACGTCCCGCCCTCGACCACCGTCCTGATCGCGGCCGGGGTCACCCTCGCGCTCACCACCGCCGCCCTCCCCGGCCGCACCCACCGCCGGCGCGACCGGACGACACGGCCCGGGACCGGCGCCCGGGTGGGCGAGCCGGGCGGGCGGCGGTCGTAGTCTCGGACCTCTTCCCGAGGAGGTTTCCGATGCGCAGCGTGACCTATTCGATGGGTGTCTCCCTGGACGGCTACATCGTCGGGCCGGACGGCGGCTTCGACTGGACGGAGCCCGACAAGGAGGTCTTCCGCTTCTGGACCGAGGACATCCGGCAGGTCGGCGTCCATCTGCTGGGGCGGCGTCTGTACGAGACGATGCTGTACTGGGAGACCGCCGACCAGGAGCCCTCCCCCGACGAGGACACACGCGAGTGGACCGCCCTCTGGAAGGCGCTCCCCAAGGTGGTGTTCTCGACCACGCTCCAGGCGGTGGAGGGCAACGCCCGCCTGGCCTCCGGCAGTCCGGCCGAGGAGATCGAGCGGCTGCGCGCCGAGCCGGGCGACGGCGAGATCGCGATCGGCGGCGCGAGGCTCGCCGCCGAGATCGCCGCGGCGGGCCTGATCGACGAGTACCGGGCCATGGTCCATCCGGTACTGGTCGGCGGCGGTGTGCCGTTCTTCCCCCGGGACGAGCGCCGGGTGGACCTCGAACTCGCGGAGACCCGGACCTTCGGCTCGGGCGTGGCCTATCTCCGCTACCGCGTGCGGCGCTGAACTCCCCCTTTCCCGGGGGGACCGTGTGCCGCGCCGGACGCCCTGGGCCCGCCGCGATCGTCAACGAACCGTGCTCAGGCACGGTCTCAGCACGCCCCCGCGCACGCAGGGGCTACGCTCACTCCTACGCTTCCGTACCGACGAACGGAGACCGCCCGTGCCTCCCTCCACCCCTGAACCGGCCGGTGACGTGCGGTCACGTGTGCGGAGCGTGGTCGGTGTGCGCCGGGTGCCCGAACTGCTGCGGGCCGGGAGCGCGTTGCCCGCCGTCCACTACGCCGATGTGTTCACCCTGACGACCGGCGCGGACCCCGCAACCACGCCAGAGGAGTGGGCCCGGGCCATGTTCGGGGACGTGCCCGGGCCGGGCGAGCGGTTCATCTGGCGCGGTCTGCTGGGGCTGCGGCTCGCCCCCGGCCGGTCCTCCGAGACGGTGGCCGGCTGGCGGGTCGCCCAGCGCGAGGCGGACCGTATCCGGTTGGAGGCCGGGTCCTGGTTCCTGGCCTGCGAACTCCTCGTCCACCGCGGCGAGGGGCGGGTGTCGCTGGGCACGTTCCTGCACTACCGGCGACGCCTGGGCCGTACCGTGTGGACACCGCTGTCCGCCGTCCACCGGCGGCTGGCGCCGGGCCTGTTGGGGGACGCGGAGGCGCGCGTCCTCGCGACCGCCTGAGAGCGCCCGGCCGGGGCTCATACCGGGCACCGCCCGCAGCCGCACGGACCGAACGCCCCGCCCGCACCGGGCACGCTCCCGCAGGGCGGGCCGGGCGCCCTGTCCCCTGATTCGACGGTGTCCAGGAGGCGGCGGGCCGCGACATGGACGCGCGCGTCCGGGAGGAGGCCGTCCGCCGACTCCAGCAGGCGCAGCACCCGCCGCCGGGCCCGTGCGCCGCGCCCGGCGGTGTGGTCGGCGAGGGCCAGGGCGTACCGGGCGACGCAGGTGGCCCACGCGTCGTTCCGGGTCTCCCGCCGGGCGGCGGCCCGGTGCGCGGAGCGGAGGGCGGCCCGGGGGTCGAACCGGGCCGCGGCCACCGCGGCGGCGGCGTGGCCGACGGCGGCCGGCGGGCCGCCCGGGGCGTCGGCCGGGATGGTGCCGGCGGCCTCCCGGAAGTGCCCGGCGGCCGCGGCGGGGTCCTGCCGGGCCAGCGCCACCAGGCCCTTGACGTGCGCGATGCGGCCGAGGGTCGCGTCGTCCCCGGCCAGCACCGCGGTCGGCCAGGCCCGGCGCAGCAGGTCGTCCGCGCCCTCGGGATCGCGCCCCCGCCGTGAGCCACGCGGCGAGCCACTGGGCGCGGGCGGTGACGGGGTCGTCGGGATCGCCCAGCGGCAGCAGCGGGAGGAGGTGGGCGAGCCCTTCGTCCGCCCGGCCGTTCGGCCCCCACCAGAACCACAGGTTCAGCGCCGTCTCCAGCGCGGTGTGCGCATGGCCGGGCTGCCGGGAAGCGTGCGCCAGGGCCGCCCGGATGTTCCCGGCCTCCTGGCGGACCAGCCGCAGGGCCTGGTCCTGGCTGCCGGTGTCCCACAGGTTCTCGGCGACGGCGGCGACCTGGTGGCAGTGGAAGGCGCGGCGTTCGGCGGCCGCGTCGAACTCCCTGGCCTGGCGCAGCCGTTCGGTCCCGAAGTCCCTGGCGGCCGGGGCCATCCGGTACCGGGGCTCGCGGCGGCCGTCGAGTTCGTGCACGGCTTCGAGGACGCCGGCGGCGGCCAGCCGGGCCAGACAGGCGGGGACGTCGCCCGGTGCGACGGCGCCGCCGGCGCAGACGAAGACCGCCGTCCACTCGTCGAAGGGCCCCGCGAGGATGCTGACGCGCCCCCACACGATCCGTTCCGTACGGTCCCGGAGCACATAGGCCGAGGCGACCGCGTCCCGCAGGGACCGGTGCCGGCGGACGGGCATCCGGGGGCTGTGCAGCCAGCACTGGTGGTCCGTGAGCCGGGCGGCGATCTCGTACACCTCGTGGTGGGCGGTCTGTTCGGCGGCCAGCTCGATCGCGAGGGGCAGGCCGTCGAGCCGGCGGCAGATGTCGGTGACCGCCCGGAGGTACCGCTCACCGGCACCGGGGTGCGCGGCGCGGGGGCCGCCGTCGGCCGCGCGGAGACCGGCCTCGGCGGGGCAGGGACCGGGCTCCGCGGCGCGCCGGCCGGGGAGGACGGCCGGGCGGCGGCATACGGCCCGCGCCCGGTCCAGGAAGAGCCGCACGGCGGGCGCGACCGCGCGGCCGGGCCCCGGCTCGGTGCCCAGCGGCGCCAGCGGCAGCACCCGCTCCTCGCCGAGGCCGAGGGGTCCCCGGGCCGTGACCAGCACCCGCAGGGCCGGGAGCGCCCCGAGCAACCGCTGCACCAGGCCCGCGCATTCGGTGTGGACCGGGTCCATGTCGTCGAGGAGCAGCAGGGCGCGGGTGCGGGACAGCTCCCGGACCAGCCGCCGGGTCGGTTCCCCGCGGTCCGGGCCGGGCACTGGGGCGGCGTCGCCCGCGGCCTCCGCGACGGCCTCCGCGACCGCCTCGGCCAGGGACGGCGGCCCGTCCCCCTCCCACCGGACCGGCAGCACGGGGCCCGCGCCCCCGCCCCGCGCCGTCACGGCGGCGGCGAGGCTGCTCTTGCCCACGCCCACCGGCCCGGTGACCGTCACCAGCCGGCTCGTCGCGAGCAGCCGTTCCAGTTCCCGCGACTCCCGTTCCCGGCCGACGAGTCCTGCGGTCACCCGCCCCCGGTCCTCGTACGCGGACGGCGTCACCGCACCGTCCAAGCGTGTCCTCACGTCCGCAACTCTCCACGCCGTCCGCTGGTCATTACCGGTCACGCCACCACCCGGACCCGTGCAGAATCGTCCCTGCAATGGCGTCACGGCAACCTGAACGCGCCACCTCCCCCGAAGTGACGCCACGCGCCCCGGATCACCCCTCCGCAGCCCACCCGAACGCCCGACCGATTCATGAGCCGAAGCTCGGAAGTGGTCACCGGCGAAGCCGTCCGAGCCGGCGGGCAGCGCCGCAGAAGGCAGCCCGGTCGTCACCGACGAGGCATGCGGCGTGCCACAAGTGCTCGTTCGGCAGCCCTTCTGCCACGGAGAAGCGGTGGTCGTCCATCCGGTGGCAGCCGCTACCTCCCGTGCGATGGCGACGACGAGCCGCCCGTCCGTCGCCACTCGCACGATGTCCTCAGGAGCCCGCCGATCCAGGAGCCGTGCCTTGCGGATACTTGCTCCCAGTTCCTGTTCCAGCTCTGAGCCGAGTTCCCGGCCCACCAGCCGCTCGCGGGCGGTGGCGTCGGAGGCGGTGAGCAGGACTCGTGTGATCCATACTCCACTCCCCATGGCACGCTCGAACATACCCGCCGCCTCCGGCAGCACGCTTACGGTGTTCGTGTAGACGAGGCGCCGGTATCCGCATCGGGTGAAGTTCGCCCACACGGCGGTCAGGTTGCTCTCGGTGATCTCTGCGCGGTGCGGGTCTCCCTCTGGTGCAGGGTGCGCCTGCCCCATGAAGTCACCATCGGTGATCGCGTGGGCGACCGCCGCGGAGCGCAGCAGCGCCGAGACCTCCCACCCCACCGTCGTCTTGCCGACACCGGCCCGTCCCCCGACAAGCAGTACTTCTGCGTGATCCATGCGGGCAGCCTGCCAGCGGACGGCCATCCCCAGCGATTCACTATCGACCCGACCGCCGCGGACCTCGGGCAGCCCGCCCCGTCAAGGACACGACTGCCGCAATTCCCCTGTGGCGGAGAACAGTTGGTGGATCGGTGCGGTCACCGGCGGCACGGCGGTGGTCGCGAGCCGGGTCACCGGCCGGGGCGCCACACGTCCCGCCCGCGGGACACCTCCTAGTCGCGCTCCGCGCAGACCCGGCGGCACCGGCCGAGGGCGCCGGACTGACCTGGAGGTGCCGGGCGAGTTCGGCGGCGGTCATGCTGCCGGCGTCGGTCAGGAGGAGGGCGACCATCACCCGCGCCATCGTCCTGGGCACGCCGGACCGCATCATGACCGTGACGAACAGTTCCTCGTACTCCCGGACGGCGTCTCCCATGCCGTCGAGATGATGACGGTCCAACTGGCCGCCGGCTCCCATGTGCAGGCGAAGGCGGAGGCCACCGAGGTCCGGGGCGTCGGCCGGCTCGGCGACGTCACCATCGGATGAAGTTCGACGAGCCCGCGAGCATCCGGCTCACCACGGTCGACGGTGACGTGGAGGTCGGCCGGCTGGGCGGCCCCGCCGAGATCAGCACCCCGAGAGGCGCCATCCTGATCACCGAGGCTGTGCGCGGCGAGGTCGTCCACCGCACCCAGGCCGGCGACATCACGGTCGGCGCCGCCGCCGGGGTCTCCGCCTCTCTGGACGCCGCGACGAGCCTCGGCCGCGTCAGCAACAGTCTCCGGAACGACGGCACCGCCGGACTCAGCATCCACGCGACCGCCGTCCCGGGCGACATCACCGCCCGCAGCCTCTGACCCGCAGGCGGGACGCGCCGCGATCGGCATCACGGGGCAGTTCTCCGCCGTCGACGGGCTGATCACCGGCGAGGAGAACATGCTCCTCGAGTGGGTACAGACAGCGGCGCCGTGGCATGAAGGTGTCGCCGCCCTCGCCGACCAGGCAGGCGACGTTGAAGCCGACGGCGTCCAGGCCCGCCCCGGCCGTCGGTCCCGGAACACTGGCCGACTGACCGCGCCGCACGGGCCCGGCTGAGAAAGTGTTGGGTAATTGATCAACTGCTGCTTGTAGTCGACGGTGGTGATCTTCGCGGTCTGAGAGTTCGCGAAGATCACCGTCATG
>NZ_JBEXXN010000036.1:0-70730 GCF_040630445.1 Streptomyces sp. NPDC005805 | reverse complement strand
CATGACGGTGATCTTCGCGAACTCTCAGACCGCGAAGATCACCACCGTCGACTACAAGCAGCAGTTGATCAATTACCCAACACTTTCTCAGCCGGCCGGCTCCGGCGGGGCCGGGACGCCCGCCGCGCCCGCCGTGTAGAGGGCGTGCGCGGCGCGCAGGACCAGCGCGTCCGCGTGGCGGGCCGCGACGAGCTGGGCGGCGACGGGCAGCCCGTCCCCGTCCAGCCCGCACGGCACCGAGGCCGCCGGCTGCTGGGTGAGGTTGAACGGGTAGGTGAACGGGGTCCACCCCGTCCAGCGCCGCAGCCCCGACCCGGCCGGGGTCTCCCGGCCCGCCTCGAAGGCGGTGATCGGCAGGGCCGGGGTGACCAGCAGGTCGTACGCGGTGTGGAAGCGGCCCATCCGCCGGCCCAGGGCCATCCGCGTGTCCACCGCCGCCAGGTACTCCAGCGCGCTGCGCCGCGCGCCCTCCGCGCAGATCTCGCGCAGCCCCGGGTCCAGCAGCTCCCGCTGCCGCGGGCCCAGATGCTGCACCAGCCGGGCCGCCCCGGAGAACCAGAGGGTGTGGAACGCCTCGACCGGGTCGGCGAGATCCGGGTCCGCCTCCTCCACGTACGCGCCGAGGCCCGCCAGCGTCTCCACCAGCCGGCGCACGGCCGCCGCGACCGCCGGGCGGACCGCGACCTGCCCGCCGAGGGTGGGGGAGTAGGCGATGCGCAGCCCCTTCACCCCGTCCTCCAGACCGGAACGCGCGCTGCCGGCCGGGGCGGACTGGGACCAGTCCCGCCAGTCCGGCCCGCTCATCGCGTCCAGCATCAGCGCCGCGTCCGCCGCGTCCCGGGTCATCGGGCCGACGTGCGCCAGGGTCCCGAAGGGGCTGGAGGGGTACATCGGCACCCGGCCGTATGTCGGCTTCAGGCCGAAGATCCCGCAGAACGCGGCCGGGATGCGGATGGAGCCGCCGCCGTCCGTGCCGATGGAGAGCGGCCCCGCGCCGAGGGCCACGGCCGCCGCCCCGCCGCCGCTGGACCCGCCGCTGGTGCGGGAGAGGTCGTACGGATTGCGCGTGACGCCCTGGAGCGGGGAGTCCGTGACGCCCTTCCAGCCGAACTCCGGGGTCGTGGTCCGGGCGAGGAACACCGCGCCGTTGGCGCGGAGTCCGGCGACCGAGGGGGCGTCCTCCGTCCAGGGGCCCTCCGGCCGGACCGTCCGCGAGCCGCGCAGCGCCGGGGCGCCGCGCTGGAGGAGCAGGTCCTTCACGGTGACCGGCACGCCGTCCAGGAGACCCCGCGGCTCCCCTCTGCGCCACCGCGCGGCCGAGTCCTCCGCCTCGGCGAGGGCGCCCTCCGCGTCGATGTGGGTGAAGGCGTTGACGTGCGGCTGGATGGTCTCGACCCGTTCCAGCGCCGCGCGGATCGCGTCGACGGGGGAGAAGTCGCCCGTGCGGTAGCCGGCCAGGAGCCGGTGTGCGGTGAGGTCAGTCAGGCGAGTGGTCATGCATGGGGACGTACCCACGTTTCTTGTCGACCACGTTCGGCAGGGGCTTTCCGGCCGCCCACAGCTCGTACATCGCGACGAACTGCTCGCCGAGCCGGTCGCGCCAGCCGACCGTGTCACCGCTCATATGGGGCGAGACGATCAGGCCCGGCACGTCCCACAGCGGGCTGTCCGGGGTGAGGGGTTCGCTCTCGAAGACATCGAGGGCGGCGGCCTCGATCACCCGGTCCCGCAGCGCGGCCGCGAGGTCGGCCGCCACGACCAGCGGCCCGCGCCCCACGTTGACGAAGCGGGCGGAGGGCTGCATCAGCGCCAGGCGCCGGGCGTCGAACATGCCCCGGGTGGACTCCGTGAGCGGGGCCGCGCACACCACCCAGTCGGCGCGGGCGACGAGCGGGTCCAGGTCCTCCTCGCCGTGCACCCCGCGCCGGGCGGTGCGGCCGGTGACGGCGCAGGTCACCCCGAGGGCGCGCAGCACGGCGGCGATCTCCCGGCCGATCGGGCCCGCGCCGACCACGACCGCCCGGGTGCCCTCGACCGGCCGGGTCTCGCGGTGGTGCCAGCGGTGCTCGCGCTGCCGGTCCAGGGTGCGCGGGAGGTCCTTGGCCATCGCGAGGACCAGGGCGGCGACGTACTCGGCGATGGGCCGCTCGAAGATCCCGCGCGCGTTGGTGACGACGGTGGCGGAGGCGGCGAGTTCCGGACAGAGGAGCCGGTCCACCCCGGCGCTCGGGGTGTGCACCCAGCCCGGCCGCGGACCGTCCCCGGGCCAGGCCCGGCGGACCGCTTCCGAGGTGAAGTCCCACACCAACAGCACGTCCGCGGAGGGGAGTTCGGCGGCGAGGGAGTCCTCGTCGGCCCAGCGGACCCGGGCCCTGCCGGTGAGGGCGCCCAGACGCGGCGGGGGGTCGGCCGAGAGCACGAGAAGTGTCGGTTCGGACATCGTCCGGAAGCCACCTCGAAACGTCTGGGATGTATGGATTGACCCACGCTCGCACCCGAACCTACCGTCGTCAACAAGACGCCTGGCAGGCCCGGGCCGCCTGCCCCGCAGGGTCGGTCCGCTCCCGTGTGCCCGGCGCCGTCGTGCCCGAAAGGCAGGCCGCGATGGACGTCTCCTTCATCGGCGGACCCCAGCCGCAGCGCGGTCTGGGCGTGGTCGCCCCCTTCGATTTCGCGCTGGACCGCGAGCTCTGGCGCTGGGTCCCGGACGACGTCTCGCTCCATGTGACGCGCACGCCCTTCGTGCCCGTCGACGTCTGCCTGGACCTCGCCCGCATGGTCAGCGAGCACGAGACCCTGCGGGACGCGGTGCGCGCCCTCGGCGCCTGCGAGCCCCGGGTGGTCGCCTACGCGTGCACCTCCGGCAGTTTTGTCGGCGGCCTCGCCGGGGAACGCGCCATGTGCGAGGTGATGAGCGCGGCCGGCGGCATCCCGTCGCTGACCACGTCCGGCGCCCTGCTCGACGCGTTGCGCGAGCTGGGCGCCCGGCGGATAGCCGTGCTCACGCCCTATACGGAGTCGGTGACCCGGGCGCTGGAGGAGTATCTGTCGGAGGCGGGCGTGACGGTGACGGGCCGGGAGTTCCTCGGCCTCACCCGGCACATCTGGAAGGTGTCGTACCGCGAGGTGGTGGACATGGCCCGCAGGGTCTCGGCCACCGCGGCGGACGCGCTGTTCATCAGCTGCACCAACCTGCCCACCTACGACGTGATCCCCCAGCTGGAGGCCGAGCTGAGGATGCCGGTCGTCTCCGCCAACCAGGTCACGATGTGGTCGGCCCTGCGCGCCGTCGGCGCCCGCGCGGTCGGCCCCTATCAGGCTCTGCTGATGGACGCCGCGGCGAGACCGGCCGAGCCGGAAGGACAGGAGGGCGTGACATGACGACCGTGGGACTGCTGTACCCGGGACATTCCGCCGAGGACGACTACCCCCGCGTCGAGGCGCTGCTGACCGGGGTCAACGTCCCCGTGGTGCACACCGACATCGGCGAGGACGCCCACCGGGTGGACGCGCTGGTCGAGATGGGCTCGCCCGCCCGGCTCGCCGCCGGGGTCGAGGAGCTGCGCCTGTCCGGCGCGGAGTCCGTGGTGTGGGCGTGCACCAGCGGCTCGTTCGTGCACGGCTGGGAGGGGGCCCGGGAGCAGGTCCGGGCCTTGGCGCTGGCGGCCGGGCTGCCGGCGTCCAGCACCTCCTTCGCCTTCGTCCGGGCGACGGGCGAGGTGGGCGCGGCCCGGGTGGCGGTGGCCGCGACCTATCCGGCGGACGTGACCGAGCTGTTCGCCCGCTTCCTCGGGGACGCGGGGATCGAGGTCGTCGGCACGCACGCGGGCGGGATCGTGACGGCGGCCGAGGTGGCGACCTGGGGGCCGGACGAGGTGCTGGCCCTGGTGCGCGGGGCGGACAGGCCCGAGGCGGAGGCGGTCCTCGTCCCGGACACCGCGCTGCACACGGTGGCGCTGCTGCCGGAGCTGGAGAAGGCGGTGGGCAAGCCGGTGCTCACGGCGAACCAGGTCACGGTCTGGGAGGGCCTGCGGCTGGCGGACCGGCACGGCGTCTGGTCGGACGAGCTGGGCGCCCTCTTCGCGCGCAAGGACTGAGCGCGCGGGGCCCGGACCCCGGTCCGGGCCGCCGGATTCCCGGGCGCCAACCGCCGGATTCCCGGTCCCGGCCCGCTCATCCCGGCCCCGCGCGTCCCGGCCTCCGGGAATAAGCGGAGACACCCTCCTGTTGTGCGTCGGAGTACCTTCCCCGCACCCAGGAGGACCCCGGTGGACCCGGTCACCCCAGCCGACGCGACCGACGAGACGCCCGCGCCCGGAACGGCCGCCCGGGCCGACGGTATCCGCGCCACCGCGGCCGGCACCGCCCCCGTACCGCTCTCCGTCCTCGACCTCGTCACGGTCGGCGCGGGCCGCACCGCCTCCGACGCGCTGTGCACCAGCGTGGCCCTCGCGAAGCTCGCCGAGAGCCGCGGCTACCACCGCCACTGGGTTGCCGAACACCACTCGATGCCGGGCGTCGCCTCCTCCTCCCCGGCCGTGATCCTCGCCCATCTCGCCGCCCACACGGAGAGGATCCGGCTCGGCTCGGGCGGGGTGATGCTGCCCAACCACGCGCCCCTGGTGATCGCCGAGCAGTTCGGCACCCTGGAGGCGCTGGCCCCGGGCCGGATCGACCTGGGTCTCGGCCGCGCGCCCGGTACGGACGGGGCCACGGCCGCCGCCCTGCGCCGCACCGACACCCTGAACGAGGGCGCCGACGACTTCCCGCAGCAGCTCGCCGAGCTGACCCGCTTCCTCGACGACGACTTCCCCGACGGCCACCCCTACGCGCGCATCCACGCCGTCCCCGGCCCGGTCCAGGCGACCTCCGCGGGCGGCGTCCAGTTGCCGCACCGGCCGCCGGTGTGGCTGCTCGGCTCGTCCGGCTTCAGCGCCCGGCTCGCCGGGATGCTCGGGCTGCCGTTCGCCTTCGCCCACCACTTCTCGGCGGCCAACACGCTGCCCGCGCTGGAGCTCTACCGGGACAGCTTCCGGCCCTCCGCCGTGCTGGACGCCCCCTACGCGCTGATCGGCGTCGCCGCCCTGGCGGCCGAGGACGAGCGGGAGGCCCGGCGGCAGGTGCTCACGGGCGCGCTGTCGATGCTGCGGCTGCGCACCGGGCGGCCCGGTCTGATCCCGACGCCCGAGGAGGCCGAGGCGTACCGGTTCTCGCCCCTGGAGCGGGAGTTCGCCGACAGCTGGCTCGGCAACATCGTGCACGGCACCCCCGACGCGGTCCGCGCCGGTCTCGACGCCCTCCAGCGGCGCACCGGCGCCGACGAGCTGATGATCACGGCCAACGCGCACGGTGGCGATGTCCGCCTGCACAGCTACGAGTTGATCGCGGACGCCTACGGTCTGCCCACCGCTCCGGTCCCCGCGGGTGTCCCCGCCGACGCACCGGCCGCCGTGCCCGCCGGCGCACCGGCCTCGGTCCCGGCCGGGTAAAACCTGGGTTTCGCGCACGGAGTGGTTCATGCCTCAACCGCTCGGCGGGAAGCCCCTTAACGGACCCTTAAACCGCTCGTCACCCCGGTGGCGAGCGGTTCTCTTCTGTCATCTCACCGCTCTGACAAGGGGTTTCGCCGCGAAAATGGTCTAGTCCTCATTTTGGTTCGGACCATTGACGCGGGGTTCGCCGGATCGCTATCACTGCTGCAGCCCAGTGCTTCACCGTCCCATCCGCACACCCCCCGGAGGCCGCACGTGCGCTCCCGCAGACCCTTGATCGCGGCACTGACCACCGCCGCGCTCGCCGCCGGCGCCCTGGCCGGAATCGCCGGACTCGGCACCGCCCAGGCAACCGACAGCGCCGCGCCCGCCGCCGCCTCCGCGGGCGGAGTGAAGATCGCCTACTACGACCAGTGGAGCATCTACGGCAACGCCTTCTACCCCAAGCACCTCGACACCCGGGGCATCGCAGGCAAGCTGGACGTCATCAACTACTCGTTCGGCAACATCCACCCGACCGACCTGACCTGTTTCATGGCCAACAAGGCGGCGGGCGACGACAACAACCCCAACGCCGGTGACGGCGCGGGCGACTCCTACGCCGACTACCAGCGCACCTTCAGCGCGGCGGACAGCGTCGACGGCGTGGCCGACACCTGGAACCAGCCGATCGTGGGCGTCTTCAACCAGTTCAAGGAGCTGAAGGCGAAGTACCCCCACCTGAAGATCAACATCTCCCTCGGCGGCTGGACGTACTCCAAGTACTTCCACGACGCGGCCAAGACCGACGCGAGCCGCAAGAAGCTCGTCTCCTCCTGCATCAAGCAGTACATCAAGGGCGACCTGCCCGTGGAGGGCGGCTTCGGCGGACCCGGCACCGCGGCCGGGATCTTCGACGGCATCGACATCGACTGGGAGTACCCGGGCTCGGACGGCGGCCACCTCGGCAACCACTACGGCCCCGAGGACAAGCAGAACTTCACCCTCCTCCTCGCCGAGTTCCGCAAGCAGCTCGACGCGGAGGGCGCCGCCAACGGCGGCAAGAAGTACCTGCTGACCGCGGCACTCCCGGCCGGCCAGGACAAGATCAAGCACATCGAGACCGACAAGATCGGCGCGTACCTCGACTACGCGAACATCATGACGTACGACATGCACGGCGCCTGGGACGGCGACGGGCCCGCGTACCACCAGTCGCCGCTGTACTCCCCGGCCTCGGACCCGACCGACCCGATCGCCCCGGGGACCCAGAAGTACTCGATCGACAACGCCATCGACTCCTACATCGACGGCAACCCGGCCTACGGCGTCACCGGCGGATTCCCCGCGGGCAAGCTGACCCTCGGCTACGAGTTCTACTACCGCGGCTGGAAGGGCGTCCCGGCGGCCAACAACGGCCTCGGCGGCAGCGCCACCGGCGGTTCGGCGGCCCGCCCGCTGAGCCAGCAGGCCGGTATCGCGCACTACAAGGAGCTCGGCGGCATCGTCGACAACCCGGCCACCACCTTCTGGGACGACCAGGCGAAGGCCTCGTACTTCTACAAGGACGGCGAGTTCTTCACCGGCCTCGACAAGAAGGCGATCCAGGCCCGGGTGGCCTACGCCCAGGAGCGCGGCCTCGGCGGCGCGATGATGTACTCGCTGCTCGGCCTGGACGAGAACACCACGCTGCTCAACGAGATCGTGGCCGCGACCGGCGGGACCACCCAGCCCCCGGTCACCGCCCCGCCCACGACCACCCCGCCGACCACCATCCCGCCCACGACCGAGCCCCCGGCCGGCAGCTGCTCCGCCGCCGCGTGGGTGAAGGAGACCGCCTACTCCGGCAACGCCCAGGTCTCCCACAACGGCCGCACCTGGAAGGCCAAGTGGTGGACGCAGGGCGAGGAGCCGGGAACCACGGGCGAGTGGGGCGTCTGGCAGGACCTGGGAGCCTGCTGACCCCCGCCCCGCCCCGGGCCTGAACGACCCCGTCCCCCCAGGCCCCCCACAGGCCGCCGCCCCCGACCGGTAACCAACCCGGCCGGGGGCGGCCGGCGTTGTGGCGCGGCCCCTGGCGGGTGGCGCGGCCTGGGACCGGCGGTCCCGGGGCCGGGCCGGCGCCGGTGGTTCAGCCCGCGGCGGCCGCCTGGCGGGGGCGCTCGGCCAGCATCTCGGTGATCCGCTCCGGGGCCACCGCCCGCGAGTACAGCCACCCCTGCCCGGTGTCGCAGCCGATCCGCCGCAGCCGGGACGCCTGCCCCGAGGTCTCCACGCACTCCGCCGTGACCGTGAGCCCCAGCCGGTGCGCCAGCTCCACCAGGGCCTCCACGATCGTCTCGTCGGCCGGGTTGGCGTGCGCCTCGTCCTGGAAGCCGCGTACGAAGGTCCCGTCGAGCTTCAGTGCGGAGACCGGCAGCCGGCTGAGGTAGGCGAGGTTGGAGTAGCCCGTCCCGAAGTCGTCGATGGCGATGCGCACACCCATGTCGCTGAGCGCCCGCAGGGCTTGGAGGGGCCGTCCGGCCGAGCCCATCACGGCCGACTCGGTCAGCTCCAGCTGGAGCAGCCTCGGCGGCAGCCCGGTCTCGGCGAGGATCTCGGCGACATCCGCCACCAGGTCCGAGTCCCACACCTGCCGCACCGCCACGTTGACGGAGACGAACAGCGGCTCCACGTCCGGGTGGTCGAGCTGCCAGCGCCGGGCCTGCCGGCAGGCCGTGCGCAGCACCCACCGTCCGAGCTGCACGATCGAGCCGTCCTCCTCGGCGATCTGGACGAACCGATTCGGCGTGAGCAGGCCGAAGCGCGGATGGTTCCAGCGCACCAGGGCCTCGACGCCGAGGGTCGCGCCGTCCGCCAGACCGACCAGCGGCTGGTACTCCAGCGCGAACTCCCCGCGTTCCACCGCCGGGCGGAGGGTGGAGGCCAGGGCCTGGCGGGTCATCCGGTTGGCGTTGCGCTCGGGGTCGAACAGGGTCCAGCGGGCCCGCCCGTCCTCCTTCGCCCAGTACAGGGTGGTGTCGGCGGCCTGCATCAGCGCGGTGGCCGTGGTCCCTGCCGCCGCCCGTTCCACCACCCCGATCGAGGCCGACACCGACAGCCGGTGCCCGGCGAGGTCGAAGGGCTGCTGGAGTGCCGCGAGGACGCACCGGGCCAGGTCGGCGAGTTGCTCGGTGCCGGTGGAGTCCTCCACCAGGATCGCGAACTCGTCCCCGCCGAGCCGGGCGACGAGATGGCCGCAGCCGAGGTCCGCCCCGCCGTCCGCGCAGGCCGTGAGCCGGGCCGCGACGGCGGCGAGCAGCCGGTCGCCCACCCGGTGGCCGAGGGTGTCGTTGACCGCCTTGAACCCGTCCAGGTCCAGGTAGCAGAGGCCGACCCGGCCCGTGGAGCCGTGGTCGTAGGGCCCGGCCTCCAGGGCGGCGGTGAGGCGTTCGAAGAACAGGGTCCGGTTGGGCAGCCGGGTCACCGGGTCGTGCAGTTGCAGATGGCGCAGCCGGGCGTGGAGTTCGCGCCGGTCGCTGATGTCGGCGACGGAGAGCAGGACGTCACCCGTCTCGGGAACGGGGGAGACGGTGACCTCGGCCCACAGGGCGCGCCCGTCGGGGTGCTTGAGGCGCCGGGTGCAGCGGAAGCGCGAGCGGCGGCCGCGCAGCACCTCGCGGTAGGCGTGCCAGGTGCGGGCGTCGGAGGAGAGGTCGATGAGGTCGGCGGCGTGCCGGGCGCTCAGGTCGGCCGGGCGGCTGCCCAGCAGGGTGGCGAGGGCGTCGTTGGCCCGGACGACCACGCCTTCGGGGTCCACCACGGCCATGGCGAGCTGGGCCGCGTTGAACGCGGCACGGTAGTCCCGCAGTTCGGTGTGGCCCGGGCCCGTTCCGTGACGTTCCGTAACCGCCGGCCGGGTGCTTTCCGGGACTCCGACGCCCGCGGGCCCTTGCCCTTCGGAGGTACCGCTCACCGCTCACTCCCGCATGCAGTGTGTCGTACAGGGTCGTTCACAACCGGTCGGCAGAGGGGCCGCCCGTGGCATTCGGTGAAGTAATCCCGGGGAATTCGGGGAAAGTGTGCCGATCATAGAGGCTGCCGAGCCGGCCGGTCGGCCGTGCGGGTGTCCCCGAGGGCCGCAGCCGATCATGGTCGATCGTTTCTGCGCGGGTCATGGGCGGGCTCTGACGTGAGCTGACCGAATGTGACGTTCCGTGGGCCGCCGGAGTGTCGCGGGCATCTCGACCCCGCATCGACCCGGTGTCGGCCCGGTCACCCGGGTGGGGCACCGGAACAGGGCATACCGCCGCAAAGCATCACAGGGTGGGTGAGGCATCCCGCATTCCGGAGCCGGAGGTCCACGTGGAGGGTCAGCGCGCGCCCCAGGGAACACCCGGGAGAGTGGAACGGTCCCGCCCGCGCAGCGCCGCCGCGGCCGTCACCTCCCTGCTGGCCTTCGCCGCGACCTCGCTCGTCGCGGGCCCCGCCGTGGCCTCCCCCTCCGCCGGGCCCTGCGCACTGCCGCGCACCGCCGCCCACCACTCCCTGGGCCTGGACACCTGGAACACCGCCTACCCGAAGCCGGTCTCCTCGCTCGACGCGGTCATGGTCTTCCTGTCGTTCCCGGACTCGGTGCCGCTGAACACCCCCGCCGAGCTGACCGCCGACCACTTCCCGGCCACCGGGGACTTCTTCCGGAACGCCTCCTACGGCGCGTTCGACCTGCGCGTCGACGCGCGCACCGAGTGGCTGGAGATGCCGCGGGCGTCCGTCCGCTACGACATAAGGCGCGACTGGGACCCGGACCGGCGGAGCGACTACCTCCGGGACGCGATCCGGGCCGCCGACGACCGGGTGGACTTCTCCCGCTACGACATCGTCTACCTGGTCGCCGACCCGGACGCGCCGGGCGTCGACTCGGACGCGACCAAGGTGGTCAACTTCGACCGGCCGCTGGAGGTCGACGGCACCGAGATCCGGCGGGTCGTCACCGTCTTCGAGCGCCACCCGCCGGACCGCAACGTCCTCGCCCATGAGACCGGGCACGTCTTCGACCTGCCGGACCTCTACCACCGGCCGATGGACGGCAACGGCGACTGGGACACGCACGTCGGCGACTGGGACGTGATGGGCAGCCAGTTCGGACTCGCCCCCGACCTCTTCGGCTGGCACAAGTGGAAGCTCGGCTGGCTCGGCCCGTCCGAGGTCCGCTGCGTCAACGGCGCCGCCCCGGAGCGGGTCGCCGCCGGGCCGCCCGGCAGCGGGACCCTGGTGACGCTGGAACCCCTCTCCGCCCCGCCCGTGCACGGCGCCGGCCTGGGAACCCGGCTCGCGGTCGTGCGCACCGGGCCGGACAGCGCCCTCGCGGTCGAGGCGCGCACCGCGACCGGCAACGACGCGTACACCTGCACGGAGGGCGTCCTGCTCTACCGGGTGGAGGGCGACGCGGCCTCCGGCGGGGGGCCGGTGGAGGTGGTGGACACGCACCCGGAGACCGAGGCGTGCGCGGAGCAGTCGGTCTACCCGCCGCTCGCCGACGCGCCGCTGCGGGAGGGCGAGACCTTCACGACGCGGGACCCGGACGGCGGCCGGACCCGGATCGAGGTGCTGGACCGGACGCCGGCGGGGGCGTGGAACGTCCGGATCACCACGGAGTGACCGGCGGCCCGTGCGCCGGTGGTGCCGCGCGACGCGAGAAGGCCCCTCGCTCTCGCGAGGGGCCTTCCGCCGTCTGTGCGCCGCCAGGGACTCGAACCCCGGACCCGCTGATTAAGAGTCAGCTGCTCTAACCAACTGAGCTAGCGGCGCCTGCTGACGTCGTAGACCTTAGCATCCTGATCGGCGGGAGGAAAAATCGATACCCGCACGCCCGTCCGGGCCGGTGTGCGGGCGGCCCGGACGCAGGCCCAGAGCAGTACCTCGGGTCCCGGAAGCCAGGGATGCCGGGTGTCCGGCGCCACCAGCCAGCGCGGCGCGGAGGGGGACTCGGCGGGGGTCAGGGGCGGCACGGTCACCGCGTCACCGGTCCCGTGGCAGATCAGCGGCGGCACCGCGTCCCCCCACTCTTCCCAGTGCAGCAGTGCGGGGAGGCGCTGGGCGGAGCCGGGGGTGGCGAAGAGCATCATCCGGCCCCGGTGCATCGCGACCGGGCCGGAGCCCGGCCCCTCGCCCCAGAGCCGGTCGAGCATCCGGCGCCCGAAGGTCGCGGGCACGTTCACCACGTCGAACACCGTGCCGCAGGGAAGGACGACGGGCCGGTCGGGGTGGTCCTCCCACCGCGCCAGCGCCGATCGCGGAAAGGTCTCCGCGGAGGCGAGCCACGCGGCGCCCTGCGGGGTGACGTCGGTGACGTGGTCGCGGCCGTCCTCCCGCAGCAGGGTGAAGACGTCCGTGCCAGCAGTGTCCCGGTCTCGCAGCCATGCGCTCATACCGTCCAGGTGTACCCGGGGTAACGGATTCGTTCCGCAGAGTTGGCAGAACCGGGGACAAGGGGGCATGTGGAGGAGTATCGTGCCGCGCCCACGTTCGCGCGGCATATGCGGCGGCCGGGTGGCGGGGCCGCCGCACGACCCGGCAGGGCGCGGCCCGGGGGCCGGGGGCGGGCCGTACGGGGCGCGGGGGTCAGCCGCTCGTTGAGTCGCCGCCGGCGAGGAGGCCGCGGCCGAACTCGATCATCTTGCGCGCGTAGTCCTCGGTCCAGCCCGCCCGCTCGCCGATGTCGGCGGGGGTGAGCCGGTCGAAGCGCCGCGGGTCGGCGAGCTGGGCTGCCGCGAGGGCCTGGTACTCCACGGCCCGGTCGGTCGCCGCCCGGAACGCCAGGGTCAGCTCCGTGGAGCGGGCCAGCAGCTCCACCGGGTCCTCGATCGACTCCAGGTCGAAGAAGTGCTCGGGATCGGCGGCGGCCTCCGAGGGCTCGAAGATCAGCGGGGCCGGCCGCAGCCTGCGCTCGGTCGTCCGCTCGGGTTCCGCCATGTGCGCACTCCTCCTCGTACCGGCTCCCGTACCGGTCCGGGACCGGTCGTACCAAGGGCCCGGACTTCCGGGCCGTCTTCCATTGTCCCGCGCGGCGCAAGAGGGCCCGCGTGGGATGCGTCACGGACGCCAGGCGACCCGGTGCTCGCCCAGATGGGCCAGGACCGCGTGGTTCGCCTCCCAGCCGTCCGGGAACTTGATCGAGACGCCGAGCTGCACCGGCTCGGTCGACGGGTGCTCGTCCAGCAGGCCCGTCACCCCCTCCCGGCACACCACGATGCACGCGTGCCGGTGGCGGGAGGCGAGCACGCACAGCCGGCCGGTCTCCAGGTGGAACGCCGTCGCGTCGGGCCGCCCGGACAGCGGGTGGAGGACCACGGTCACGTCGTACTCGCGGCCCTGGAGGCGGTTGGCCGTGTCCACGGTCACCCCGGTGACGCCCAGTTCGGCGAGGGCCGCGCGGACCGCCGCCGCCTGGTCCCGGTGGGCGGTGCCGACGGCGATCCGGCCCGCCGTCAGCGGCGCCGGGTCGGGCGAGCGCTCCGAGACGGTGGCGCCGCCCCGCTCCAGCAGCCGCCGCACCACCCGCGCGACCGCGCCCACCGCCTCCGGGTCCGTGCGCGGGGTGTGCCGGGCGGGCAGCTCCAGCAGCCCCCAGCCGGCCGCGGCGGCCTCGTCGATCACCCGGTCCGGCCCGGAGCCGTCGGACGCCACCCCGAAGCTCAGCCGCCGCTCGCCGTGCCCCGTACCGCTGCGGAACGGGGTGTACGGGTAGAACGCGTCGGACACCAGCGGGGCCGCCGAGGCCGGGAGCCGCCAGGAGACGGGCAGCCGGTGCTGCGGCAGGTCCGGGTTGTGCGCGAGGAGGGTGGACACCGCGCTGGCGGACGGGTCGTACGACAGCCCGGCCCACTGCTCGGAGCCGACCACCGCGAACGGGTCGAGCTGGCCCGGGTCCCCGACGAACAGGGCCCGCTCGAACAGGCCCGCCACGGCGAGCAGCGCGTCGGAGCGCATCTGGTACGCCTCGTCGACGATCGCGTGCCCCCACGGCTCCACGCCCTGCACATGGGCCCACTTGGCGGCCGTCGAGACCACCACGTCCAGCCCGGCGAGGTCGGCCGCCTTCCCGGAGGCGCGCACCTGGTCCAGGGCGTCGAGGGCCTTGTCGTACGGGTCGGAGTCGCTGGAGTGCAGCCGGCCCACCGGCAGCTCCGGCGCCTTCTCGGCGATCCGCAGGACCAGATCGTCCACCTGCGCGTTCGTCTGGGCGACGATCATCAACGGGCGTCCGGCGGCGGCCAGTTCGAGGGCGGCGCGCACCACCAGGGTCGACTTGCCCGCGCCCGGCGGGGAGTCGACGACCACACCGCGCGCCGTCCCGTGCAGGGTGTCGCGCAGGATCGCGGCGGTCGCGCGGCCCGCCTCCGCGCCCGGGTCGAACCCGGCGGACGGGCTCGTCACGGGCGCCGGCGGGGCGGCAGGGCCGGGCGTCACAGCGGCTCCTCCGGTCACAGCAGGTCCTCCGGGGTGACGGCGTCGGGGCGTTCGGCGAGATCGGTCTGCGGCGGGCCGCCGTGGGTCCACGGCGTCTCCTCCGGGTCGGGCAGCTTGGGGCCGCCGCGCTGCTCGTGCTCGAACAGGGTCCAGGCGATCCGGTCGCCCTTGGCCGGGACGGACCCCTCGGCGGGCTCCTTGCCCCGGCCCATCCGGTCGGTGATCCGCAGAACGAGGACGCCGTCCGCCTCGGCCCGCACGAACTCGGCCGTCTGCGGCTTGCCGCCGAGGGAACGGAACACCTTGGTCCGCTCGCCCAGATGCGGCTGGTCGTCCGTGCGCACGGTGACCAGCGGGCGGGGGCTCGGCCGCTTCGACTCCGACCAGGCCATCTCCACGTCGAGCACCTCGGAGGCGAACGCCTCGCCCGCCAGCCGGAACGAGGCCAGCACCAGCGGGTCGTCCAGGGCCTCCTGGGCGTCGAGCTGGGCCTGCGCGGTCTCCCGGGCGGCCAGCTTCTGCGCGGCGGTGACCGCGTCGTCCCGCCGGGGCTGGGGCGGCTCGCCCGCGCGGACCCGGTCCCGGTGGGCGGTGAACGACCAGCGGTCTCGCGTCCAGCGGTCGGCCACCCGGGAGCCCTCCGGCAGGGCGCGGACCAGCTCCAGGGTCCGCCACACCGCGTCCCACGTCGGGCGGGTCACCGAGGCGACCAGACGGCGGATCTCCCGTTCGGCGCGGTGCAGTTCGGCCAGTTTCTCGTCGGCGCTCGCACCGTCCTCGGCCGCCTCCAGCAGCCGGCGCGCCCGGTCGAAACGCTCCATCGCGGGCGCGAGGAGCCGGTTGTCGAAGGCGGGGTCGGTGGCCGGTCCGGCGGGCGGGCAGAGCAACTGGCCCTCCCCGTCCCGGGCCAGCTCGGCCCGGAGCGCCGCCTCGGCCCCGGTCTCGCCCCCGGGCGGGTCGACCCAGGAGAGCAGGGCGCCGAGGTGCTGGTCCTCCAGGGAGGACTGGCCCGTCGCCCAGTGCCGGTTGAGCAGATCGGTGGCGGCGAGCAGCAGCGAGGAGCCGGGCACCCGGGCGCGCTCGCCGTAGTGGGTGAGCCAGCGGCCCAGCAGCGGGACCCGCGGGGGCGCGGGGTACGGAGTGTCCGGATCCTGTTCGGCGGTGCGGCGGAAGCGGGTGGAACGCCCGAGCAGGCGCAGGTACTCGACGCCGGCCCGGCCGGGGACCACGATCTGCGGCGCGTCCGCGCAGAGGTCGACCTCGACCTTGACCTTCTTGCCGGTCTCCGGGTCGGTCTCGGACCGCTCGGCCGGCTCCACGTCGTCCGCGTAGGCGTCGAGATGGGGGAGGACGGCCTCCGCCAGCTCGGTGAGGAACTGCGCGCGCAGCTCGCGGTCGCGCGGCTGGGCGACGACGAGCAGCCGCGGCTCGGCCGGGTCGGTCCCGACGAGCGCGCCGAGGGGCGCGCCGGCCTCGCCGGCCGTGGTCAACGGGACGAGCACCAGCGGCCGTTCGGAGACCCGGCGGTGCCGCACGGTCGTCAGCGGCTGGGCCCGGCCGGACTCGACGGCCTCCAGCCGGGCGAGGGTGGCGATCAGCGACACATCGCCTCCCCGGCGCGGGTGGCGGCGGGGTGGCCGGCGCCGGCCGTGCCGCCCGGCCCGGCGGTCCGGGCCGGCCCGGACCCGGCGTCCCTGGTCGGGTGGCCCTCGGCGACGGCGGGACCGGCTGCGCCGGGTGCCCCGGTGGGCCGGGGCACTTCGGGCCCGGGCCCGGCGGCCGGGCCGGGTGCCCCGGCGTTCGTCGGGGCTTCGGCTCGTCGGGCCGTGTCGGGGCCCGTCGCGGAGGGCCGGGCGCCGTCAGCCGGTCCGGCCGGCGCCGGGGGTCCGGCGGTGCCGACCGCCGCGGGCCCGGCCCCGGTGGGCCGGTGCGCTTCGGGCCCGGGCCCGGCGGCCGGGCCGACGGTGGCTCCGGGTCCCGCCGCCGCTGAGGGTCCGGCGGTGCCGACCGCCGCGGGCGCCGTTCCGGCGGCCGCACGCGCATCGGCTTCGGCAGGCCCCGCCTCGCCGGCCGGGCCGGCGGTCGGGAACGGCCCGGGGGCAGGCCCAGCCCCGGCAGCCCCGGCCGTTGCCGGGGTTCCGGCGGTGCGGACCGGCGTGGGCGCCGTCCCGGCGATCGTCTGCGAGTCGGCATGGGTGGGCCCCGGCCCGGCGGGTGTGCGGGCCGGGGGGATGCTCGCGGCCGTGAGGGACTCGGTGCGGAGGGCCGCGGCGCGGCGGAGGGCGGCGACCGCGGGGTCGTGGGGGTCGCCCGCTTCGCCGCGGGCGGCGGACAGGACCTCGCCGATGGTGGTCAGGCCGCCGAGTTCGCCCCGGACCGAGCGGCCCAGCGACTCCACCGCACCGGCGAGGCGGGCCCGGTCGCGGCAGTGGAACGCCAGCTCGCAGGCGGCCAGGCACTCGGGCGCGTATGCGTGGGGGATCTGCTCGACGGCCTCGGTCAGTTCCTCCCGGGTGCGCTCTCCGACGTCGAAGGTCACGCCCTCCGGGACCGTCGCCGCGATCTCGTCGAGCCGGGTCAGCCGGGCCAGCTGGCGGCGGGTGACGGCGAGTTGCTTGCGGACGTCGACCACGGAGGCGGTCGGCATGTTGGTGAAGTCCTTCGGGCAGACCAGCAGCACCTGGTGGGCCACGGACGCGCCCTCGGTCACGCAGGCGACCCGCTCCAGGGCGAGCACGTACACCGCGGCCTGCCGGGCGGCCGCGCCCACCTTGGCCGCGTCCGCCGAGGCGTCGATCATCGGGAAGGACTTGATCTCCACGACCGTCCAGCGCCCGTCGGGGTGGACGACCACCGCGTCCGGTTCCAGATAGGCGGGGGAGCCCGCGACCTCCAGCGCCAGCATCGGGTGGTCCAGCAGCGTGTACGCCCCCGACCCGGCGCCCGCCTCGGTCGCCTCCCGCAGCGCGAGAGCGGTCCGGGCGGCCCGGCCCTGGGGGCCCGACGCGGCCAGCTCGGGGACGCGGACCTCTCCCGGGTCCTCCAGTCCGAGCAGCCGCATCAGCTCCCGGCCGCCGTCGCCCTTGACCCGGGCCTCGAAGGCGTTGCCCCGCATGAACGCGAACTGGGACTGGCCCCGGTCGGAAGGTGAGCCCAGGGCCGCGGCGAGCGCCGTCTTGTCCACCCCGGCGCCGTCGAGCAGTGCTCTGCGCCGGCACCCGGGGTTGGCGGCGAGGGCCGCGAGAGCGCGGGCGTCCAGCGGATGCGGCTGCGCGGCCGGGCCGCGCAGCTCAGCGAGCCGCTGCCTGAGGGCTGTCGTCGGCGCCTGCGGAGGAGGTGCGCTGTCCGGGGATTCGCTCACCCGCGGAAGTCTCGCATCCGCCACCGACAACGCGGGCGGGTTCGGGGGCGGGGCCACCCCCGGCGGACACTCCGGGGCGCGTGGCGGGGGCCGCCGGGGCCGCGGCGGCCCCCGCGCCGGGGTGCCCGCCCGCGGCAGCCGGGGCCGCCGGGCTCGTGGCGGGGGCAGGACCGGGGTGCGCCGGGGCCGCCGGGGTACGCGCGCCGAGGCGGGCGCGGACCGTCGCGCCCGCCCGGTCCGCGAAGCGCAGGGCGTACGGGGTGAGGAGCAGGCCGAGGCCCATGACCGCCGCCCCGGCGACCGCGTCCAGGAAGTAGTGGTTGGCGGTGCCCATCACCACGACCGTGGTGACCAGCGGATACGCCACGCCGAGGGCGCGGACCGCCGGGGAGCGGCCGTGGAGCCAGAGCAGCACCCCGCACCACAGTGCCCAGCCGACGTGCAGGCTCGGCATCGCCGCGTACTGGTTGGTCATCCCGCCCAGCCCGCGCGGGGCGCTCGCCTCGCCGCCCCACCAGCCGTAGGAGCTGTACTGGGCCATGGTGTCGACGAAGCCGTGGGAGGCGTCCAGCAGCCGGGGCGGGCAGGTCGGCATGAGCGTGAAGCCGACCAGACCGAGCAGGGTGGAGACCATCAGCCAGGTGCGGGCGGCCCGGTAGCGCGCCGGGCGGCGGCGGAAGAGCCAGACCAGGACCGCCGGGGTGACCAGGTAGTGCAGGGTCGCGTAGAGGAAGTCGGCGGGTATGCCGATCGCGGGCACCTCGGTGAAGAGACGATTCAGCGGGTGCTCGGCGTTGAGCAGGAGGGCCTTCTCGGCCCGGAGTATCGCGAGTCCGTGGTCGACCGCCGTGGAGACGTCGCCCCGGGCCAGCAGCCGGCCCGCCGAGTACGCCGCGTAGACCACGCCGAGCAGCACCAGTTCGGTCCACCAGCGGGGCCGGTCGTGCTGTCCGGGGTGCGGCATCCTGTCGGTCTCCGTCTCGGCTCGGCGTACCCGTCCTGGATCGCTCGTGGTCCCACGTGGTCGCACATGGTCGTGTGCTGTCGCTCTTGGTCGTCGTGGTGAGGACGCGGAGATCGTCCCGGAGGTTGCGTCCAGGTGCCGTGCGCGATGATGGAGGGGAAACGCGCACCGCCCCGCACACCAGGAGACGCCCCCATGGCACCGCGGATACTGCTCGCCCGGCACGGCCAGACCGAGTGGTCGCTGAACGGCAGGCACACCGGCCGCACCGACATCCCGCTGCTGGAGGAGGGCCGGCGCGGCGCGAAACTGCTGGGCGAGCGGCTGCACCGCGCCCCGTGGTCCGGGCTCGACGGCGTGGAGATCCGCACCAGCCCCCTGGCCCGCGCCAGTGAGACCTGCGAACTCGCGGGCTTCGGCGACCGCGCCGAGCCCTGGGACGCCCTGATGGAGGTCGACTACGGCGACTACGAGGGCCTGACCCCGGCCGAGATCCACGAGCGGCAGCCGGGGTGGGTGCTCTGGAAGGACGGCGCGTCCGGGGGCGAGAGCCTGGCGCAGGTGTCCGCGCGCGCCGACGAGGTGGTGGCGTGGGCCCGTTCCGCGGACCGGGACGTGCTGGTCTTCGCCCACGGGCACATCCTGCGCTCGATCTGCGCGCGCTGGCTCGGCGAGGACGTCTCCTTCGGCGCGCGGGTGCGGCTCGACCCGACGAGCCTGTCGGTGCTGTCCTGGGCGTACGGGGACCCGGCCGTCGAGCGCTGGAACGACACGGCGCACCTGGAGGGCTGAGCCCGGCCGGGCTCAGGGCCGGACCCCGCCCCCGGTCCGGGTCGGCTCAGGCGAGCTGCGCGGTCGTCGCCTCGTACCGTTCCAGGAATCCGCCGACGCCCGGCGCCGCCCGGTGCGGGCGCAGCACCTCCGCCGTGTCCGCGAGCATGCCGAGGACCCGGGTGGAGCGGACGTCCTCCAGCAGCGCCAGCACCTGGTCGCCGGCGGCCGCCGCCTCGTCCGGGACGCCCGCCCGCGCCAGGTCGGCGGCGAGTTCGGCCCGGTAGAGGGCCAGGTTGCGGGTGAAGCGGTGGTCCTGGAGGGACGCCGCCCGCCGGGCGTGGCAGGCGGCCCGCGCCCACTCGCCGAGGGCCGACCAGCACTGCGCCTGGAGCGCCTCCAGCTCCGGCTCGGCGAAGAAGGACATCCACTCCGGGTCGTCCTCGGCCGGCCCCCGCGCGAAGTGGTCGTGCGCCCGCGCGAGGGACCGTTCGCAGCCCGCGCGGTCCCCGAGCCCGGCCCAGCCGCCCGCCTCCCGCAGCGACAGCAGGGACAGCAGCCGGGCCGACCCCACCTGCCGGGCCGCCTGCTGCCCGGCCTGCGCGGTGCGCACCGCCTCCCGGTGCCGGCCCGCGTCCCGGGCGAGGAAGGAGGTGTTGCAGAAGGCGTGGGCCTCCAGGGCGGCGTCGCCCGCGACCCGGGCCGTGGCCAGTGCCTCCGCGTAATGGGAGCGGGCGTCGCCGAGGCGGCCGGAGTCATGGGCGAGCCAGCCGACCGAGATGGCCAGTTCGCCCGCCCCCGCGTGCAGCCGCTCGGCCGTCGCCGCCCGGGTCGCGACCCCGGAGTCGAGCAGGGCGTACGCGGCGCGCAGCGGCTGGGCGGCGCGCCGGTAGAGCCCGTCGGCCCCGTGCCGGTCGTCCAGCAGGCGGATGCGGCGGACGGCCTCCTCCACCGCCTCGGCCTCCCCGGCGCCGACCCGGCGGCGCTGGGCGGGCACGGAGTCGCCTCCGAGCCCGAGGGACGCGGCCGCCACGGCGGCGGATCCGCTGGTCATGAACGCGCGACGCAGCACGTCGCTCTCCTCGTCGGTGTCACTGTCACGGTCGGTGCGGCACGCACCGCCGCCGGGCGGGAACAGGCAGCACGGCAGCGGCCCGTCCGCCCCCCGGGGGCGCGGCGCCGCCGGTCTGCCCCGGCCGCGCACGGCCTCCCGCGGGCTGAACCCCAGGTCGGTCAGCGTGCGACCGGGGAACATGTGCAGGAACACGCGCTCGTACGCGTAGTTGGGGCAGCGGATCTCGCCGGCCTCCACGCGTCCGATGTAGCGGGCGTCGCACGAGACCTGCTCGCCGATCTCCCGGGCGGCCCTGCGGACCGCCGTGGCGAACTCGCCCGGTGAGCGGGTCCCGCGCAGTTTGCGGAAGACCAGGTTGGGGCGGGCGGGACGGGCCCGTGATCCCTGAGACGACGACTCCATGGCCGAGCCCTCTCTTGGTGCAGCCGTGTTACGGCGGGGCAAGAACGTACCTGCTGCGGCGAGGCACTGACACGGAGATTTGACCCCAAACGGGATGACTCGGCGGTGATCTGCCATGAACTGCCACCCTTTGCGGCGGCGTGCCGCCGTAGCCCTTGACGCGCACGGGCGTTGAACCGTAGGGAGACGCGGTACGTGTCCCCCCTACGGGACTCTGCGAGGAGGCGATCCCCGTGTCGGAGGTCGACAGGGAGACCGGTGCGACGCCGCCGGCCACGGCGGGCCAGGCGCCCACGGCGGACAGCAGCGTGTCACCGGGCGCGGTCCGCGCGGTGCTGCCGGCGCCGTGCGACCTGGTGACCGTGCCCGCGCGCCAGGGCCTGGAAGCGGTGGACATCCTGCGCCGGGCCGCGGCCGCGCCCGGGGTCGGGCCGGTGCTGCACGACGGGCCGTGCGACACCCTGGGCTTCCTCGTCCCGCCGGGCACCGCGGACGGCTGGGACGTGCCCGGCAGCGCCTGCACCCGCACCAACGGGCGCGGGCTGCGCATCCCGGAGACGGTGCCGCCGGTGCCGGGCTCAGGCTGGCTGCTGCCCCCCACGGACCCCGCCGACCCGGGCGCGACGGCGGTCACGGACCCCGCCGTGCTGCGGCGGGCCCTGGACGAGGCGGCCCGGCTGATCGAGGCCGCGGACAACTGCCGCTGAGCGCCCCTTCAGGGGCGCGGTCCGCCCGGTCCCGGCGCGACGCCCCCGGGGGCCCCACGTCATGCGGGCGGTCACGCCGGCGGTCTTGAGCGGTCCCGGCGCGACGTCCCGGACCGGTTGAGCGGCGCCGCACGGCCCGGTTGAGCAGTTCCGTGAGCAGTTCGCGGCCTCCGGGCACGCCCGCGGCGGGCCGGGCCCCGGCCGCCCGGTCCGCTCCGGTCGAGCAGTTCCGCGGTCTCCGGGCAGATGCCCACGCCGGTGGCCGGGCTCGGCCCCGCTGCAGCCCGGGCCTACCGCCCGGCGAGCGGCGGGGAGTCCGCTTCCCTGCCGGGGCGGCCTCGGTGCCGCACGGGCCTGTGGCCGTGTCCGCCACCGGGCTCCCGGCCCCCGGGTGGGGCGGGTGACACCGGGACGGGTGCCCGTACGGGCCGAATCCTGGCCGGTCGGGGTGCCCCGCCGTGGCCCCACCAGGGCCGGCGCCCTTGCCCGGGTCGGGCCTGTCACCGTGCTGCCCCGGCCCCCGGGTGGGGCGCCCGCGGCGGGCCGGTCGGGCCGGGGCGGGGATAATGGCCGGATGGGACGGCGCAGGCGGCGGGAACGGGGCGAGGTCGTCGCCGAGCAGGTGGGCGGCGGGGTCGCGGAACTCGTCGCGGACCCCGAGCGGCCCCGCGCCTGGTCCCTGCTGATCGACGGCGCCCCGCAGTCCCACGTCGACCTCGACGACCCGGCCCACCTCTCCTTCGCGTACCAGCGGCGACTCGGCCATGTCGTGGACCTCGCCGGGCCGCCCGGACGGCCGCTCCAGGTCGTGCACCTCGGCGGCGGCGCGTTCACCCTGGCCCGCTACACCGCGGCGACCCGGCCCCGCTCCACCCAGCAGGTGGTGGAGGTGGACGAGGCGCTGGTGCGGCTGGTCCGCGAACGGCTGCCGCTGGAGCCCGGCGCCCGCGTCCGGGTGCGCACCGGCGACGCCCGGGCCGGGCTGGGCCGGGTCCCGGACGACTGGGCGGACCTGGTGATCGCCGATGTGTTCGCGGGCGCCCGCACCCCGGCCCATCTGACCAGCACCGAGTTCCTCGGCGAGGTCCGCCGCGCGCTGCGGCCCGGGGGGACGTACACCGCCAACCTCACCGACGGCCCGCCGCTGTCCTATCTGCGCGCCCAGGTCGCCACCGCCGCCGCCGTCTTCCCGGAACTCGCCCTCTCCGCCGACCCGGCCGTGCTGCGGGGCCGCCGTTTCGGCAACGCCGTGCTGGTGGCCTCGGACGTCCCGCTGCCGGTGGCCGAACTGACCCGCCGCATCGCGGGGGACCCCTTCGCGGGCCGGGTCGAACACGGGCGCGCCCTGGCCGACTTCACCGGCGGCGCGGCCCCGGTGACGGACGCGAACGCCAAGGACTCGCCCGCGCCGCCCGCCGAGGTCTTCGCCTGAGCGACGGGTGCGCCGACCGGTTCAGCGTTCGTCGAACTGCACCATCGGCGGATGCCCGTTCCAGGTGCAGAACACCGAGACCTCCCGGCCCTCCTGGGTGAACGTGACCCGGATCCAGGTCGGTTGCTTCCACACCTGCATCTGCCAGCCCGCGTCCGGGGTCGCGGACACCAGCTCCGCCGCGGCGTCCCCGATGTCGAACACCACCCGGCCGCCGTCGACCGTGTAGCCCTTCACATTCCCCGGCTCCGGGGACGGACTCGGCTCCGGAGCGGGCGGTTCGGGTTTCTCGGGGGCGGGCTTGCGGCTGGGGGACGGCGAGGGCGAGGTGCGGCTCGGCGAGGCCGAGGGGCCGGGCGTCCGCGGTGCCGGCGACGCCCGCGGCGGCTCCGGCGGGGTCGAGGAGTTCTGCGCCGTGATGGGCAGGGCGCGCGGACGGTCGTACGCGGTTCCGGCCATGACGGTGTGGACGCCCCACCAGGACAGCGTCACGGCCGCGCCGGTGGACAGCGACCACGCCAGCCCCTGCACGAGTCCTCTGCTCACCGGGACATGGTGCACCATGCCCCGGTCCCCTGTCCCGCTTCCGCTTCGACCCGTCCGCACCACGGGGCGACGCGACTTCCCGGGGTCCGTGTCCTCCGGATGGCGTACGGTGCCGCCCATGGCAAGTGTGCTCGTGGTCGAGGACGACCAGTTCGTGCGCTCCGCCCTCATCAGGCATCTCACCGACGCCTCGCACACCGTGCGGAGCGTCGGCACGGCCCTGGAGGCGCTGCGCGAGGTCGCCCATTTCCGGTTCGACGTGGTGGTCCTGGACCTCGGACTGCCCGACCTGGACGGGGCCGAGGCCCTCAAGATGCTCCGCGGCATCACCGACGTCCCCGTGATCATCGCGACCGCGCGGGACGACGAGGCCGAGATCGTGCGGCTCCTCAACGACGGCGCCGACGACTATCTGACCAAGCCCTTCTCCGTGGAGCACCTCTCCGCGCGGATGGCCGCCGTACTGCGCCGCGCCCGGGCCGGCTCCGGGGAGGGGCCGCCGAGCCGGCTGATCCGGGTCGGCGGCCTGGCGATCGACCCGCTGCGCCGCCAGGCCGAACTGGACGGCGCCGCACTCGACCTCACCCGCCGCGAGTTCGACCTCCTCGCCTTCCTCGCGGGCCGCCCCGGGGTGGTCGTCCCCCGCAAGGAACTCCTCGCCGAGGTGTGGCAGCAGAGCTACGGCGACGACCAGACCATCGACGTCCATCTGAGCTGGCTCCGCCGCAAGCTGGGCGAGACCGCGGCCCGCCCGCGCTATCTGCACACCCTGCGGGGCGTGGGCGTGAAACTGGAACCCCCGCACGGCATACCCGAGCAGCCGCCCGGACCGGCGTGGGAGGGGCCCCGCGCATGAGATGGGCCCTGGTCAAGGTGTCGCTCGCGGTGACCGTGATGGTGGTGCTCGCCTTCGCCCTGCCGCTCGGGGTGGTCATCAAGGAGATGGCCCGGGACCGCGCCTTCTCCAACGCCGAACGGCAGGCGGCGGCCATCGGCCCGACGCTGACGGTCACCACCGAGCGCAAGATGCTGGAACGCGCCGTGGAGTCGACGCCCGCCGGGGCGGCCGGCCGGATGGCCGTGCACATCCCCTCGTCCGGCGAACCGGGCAGTGTGCCGCTGGAGATCGGCAAGCGGCGGGCCGCGGTCCGGGACCTGGCCACCGTCCGGCGCCTCGGCCGGGCGTCCATCAGCGAGGTGACGGACGGCTCGGCGCTGCTCCAGCCCACGGCCATCGGTACCGGCCAGATCGCCGTCATCGAGATCTTCGTGCCGGAGGGCGAGGTCTCCAACGGGGTGGACACCGCCTGGCTCGTCCTCGCCGGGGTCGGTGTCGCCCTGATCCTGGGGTCCGTGGCGGTCGCCGACCGGCTCGGCGTGCGGATGGTGCGGCCCGCGCAGAAGCTCGCGGGTGCCGCGCACGACCTGGGCGAAGGCCGGCTCGGGGCGCGCGTCCCCGAGGAGGGACCGCCCGAACTGCGGTCCGCGGCCGTCGCGTTCAACTCCATGGCCGACCAGGTCGTCCAGCTCCTCGCCAACGAGCGCGAGCTGGCCGCGGACCTCTCGCACCGGCTGCGCACCCCGCTGACCGTCCTCCGGCTGAACGCGGCCTCCCTCGGGGACAGCGCGGCCGCCGAGCAGACCCGGGCGGCCGTGGCCCAGCTGGAACGCGAGGTCGACACCATCATCCGCACGGCCCGGGACGCCAAGCCCCAGACCTCGGCGACCGGGCCGGGCGCGGGCTGCGACGCGTCCGAAGTGGTGCGCGAGCGCATGGAGTTCTGGTCCGCGCTGGCCGAGGACGAGGGGCGCACGGTCCGGCTCGCGGGGGTGGACCGGCCCGTCCGCATCCCCGTCGCCCGCCCCGAACTGGCCGCCGCGCTCGACGCGTTGCTCGGCAACGTCTTCCGGCACACCCCCGAGGGCACAGCCTTCTCCGTGGACGTCCACAACAGCGAGGACGCCGTCATCGTGCTCGTCTCGGACGCGGGGCCCGGTATCGCCGACCCGGCCGCCGCGCTCACCCGGGGCAACAGCGGCGCGCGGGACGGCTCGACGGGCCTCGGCCTGGACATCGTGCGCCGGGTCGCCGAGTCGACCGGTGGCGATGTGCGCATCGGGCGCTCGGTCCTCGGCGGCACCGAGGTCCGCGTCTGGATCGGCTTCGACCCGCGCGAGGCCGGCCGCGGGGAGAGCCGCCGGGTGCGGCGCGGACGGGAGCGGGGCCGCGAACGGGGCCGGCGCAGGGCCGCCCTGCGCTGACCCGGGCCCGGCCGGGGCCGCCCCCGGGTGCCGCGCCGGATTAATCCGGCCCCATGCCCTCCTCAAGCCCGCCTTGAGAAACCCCGCCGGCGCCCCGGCCCGGCTCTCCGCCCGGTTCCGGCCCGCTGGCGTGCTGTCCGCACCGCCGCGCGGACCGGTGTCACGCAGGCGTCCGCCGCCTGCCCGCTGACCCCCGGCGCGCCCCCCCCGCACGCGCCCGGAACACGTCTGAGGCCGGTCCGCGTGACGCGGACCGGCCTCAGACGATCAGGGTGAGTGACGGGACTCGAACCCGCGGCATCCTGGACCACAACCAGGTGCTCTACCAGCTGAGCTACACCCACCATGACCGGTCGTTTCTCCGACCGGCCGAGAAAAAGTGTACAGGGTCCCGGAGGGTGCTCGCGCCAGGGTTTCCGCAGGGCCCGCCGGGGCCGTCGGACCGGCCCCCGGCGAGGCCCGCGGACCGGCCCCCGGCGAGGCCCGCGGACCGCCCCGCGGATCAGGCGGGCTCGGCCGGCAGGACGTGCTTGGCCGCGATCGTCCGCGCGGTCTCCGTGTCCGGGCCGGGCTGCGGCACGAAGACGGCCTCGCGGTAGTAGCGCAGCTCCGCGATGGACTCCCGGATGTCGGCGAGGGCCCGGTGGTTGCCGCTCTTCTCGGGACTGTTGAAGTACGCCCTCGGGTACCAGCGGCGCGCCAGCTCCTTGACGGAGGAGACGTCGACGATGCGGTAGTGGAGGTGGCCCTCCAGGGCGGGCATGTCCCGGGCGAGGAAGCCCCGGTCGGTGCCGACCGAGTTCCCGCACAGCGGAGCCTTGCCGGGCTCCTTGACGTGTTCACGGATGTACGCGAGGACGCGGGCCTCGGCGTCCTCCAGCGTGGTGCCGCCCGCGAGCTCGTCGAGGAGTCCGGAGGAGGTGTGCATCTGGCGCACGACCTCGGGCATCGTCTCCAGGGCCGCGTCCGGCGGGCGGATCACGATGTCCACGCCGTCGCCGAGCACGTTCAGTTCCGAGTCGGTGACCAGCGCGGCCACCTCGATGAGTGCGTCGTCCGTCAGCGAGAGCCCGGTCATCTCGCAGTCGATCCACACCATGCGATCGTTCATGCGCCTACCTTAGGGGGCTCGCGCGGGAACGGGTGTGCGCGGGAGCGGACGTGCTGCGGGCCGGGGTCGGTGTCGACCCCGGCCCGCAGCACGCGGTACGGACGCGTCAGGACAGGCTCCGCTGGCCCGGCAGCCCGGCCCTGGCGTAGACGTCCTGGCCCGGGCGGCCCTGCTCGGGCACGCCCCCGGGCAGTCCGGCCGGGTGGCCGCCCCGCCGCACGCCCGGCGCGGCCTGCGCCGGTACGACCGCCTCGGCCGCCGCCCCCGCCTGGGCGGGATCGCTCTGCGGCCGGCGGGCGCGGTAGGCCGCCCGGTAGGCCGCCGGCGAGGAGCCGAGCTGGCGGCGGAAGTGGCCGCGCAGCGCGACGGGGGAGCGGAAGCCGCAGCGGCCCGCCACCTCGTCCACCGAGTAGTCCGACGTCTCCAGCAGCCGCTGCGCCTGGAGCACCCGCTGGGTGATCAGCCACTGGAGCGGGGCCGAGCCGGTCAGCGAGCGGAAGCGGCGGTCGAAGGTCCGGCGGCTCATGTAGGCGCGTGCCGCCAGCGTCTCCACGTCGAACTGCTCGTGGAGGTGCTCCAGCGCCCAGGACACGACCTCGGCCAGCGGGTCCGAGCCGATTTCCTCTGGTAAAGACCTGTCGAGGTAGCGCTCCTGACCGCCGGTGCGACGGGGCGGGACGACGAGCCTGCGGGCGAGTGCGCCGGCCGCCTCGGTGCCGTGGTCGGTGCGCACGATGTGCAGGCAGAGGTCGATTCCGGCCGCGGTACCCGCCGAGGTGAGCACATCGCCGTCGTCCACGAACAGCTCGCGCGGGTCGACGTGGACGGACGGATAGCGCTTGGCCAGCGTCGGCGCGTACATCCAGTGGGTGGTCGCGGGCCGGCCGTCGAGGAGGCCGGCGGCGGCGAGCACGAACGCCCCCGTGCACAGCCCCACGATCCGGGCGCCCTCCTCGTGTGCCCGGCGCAGCGCGTCCAGCGCCTCGGGTGGCGGCGGCGAGGTGATCGAGCGCCAGGCCGGCACCACGACGGTGCCCGCCCTGCTGATCGCCTCCAGGCCGTACGGTGCGGTGAGTTCCAGACCTCCTGTGGTCCGCAGGGGTCCGTCCTCGCCACCGCACACGAGCAGGCGGTAGCGGGGCACTCCGGCGTCCTGGCGGTCGATTCCGAACACCGAGAGCGGAATGGAACTCTCGAATATGGGGCCGCCGCTGAACAACAGCACGGCGACGACTTCCCGGCGCCTGCGGCCGGAAAGCTTCCGTGCCGCCTCCGGTGCGGCGGAGTCCTGACTCATGACGCTAAGCCCCCCTCGAAGTGCGCGTCTCCCCGTTCGTTCCGGGCCTTTCGCTCCTGCACTTTTCCCCTCGGTTCTGCACGAGTCCCCCGGCCTTCGATACTCATGATCGAATCTACTGTGTCGCGTCGTGACGGCGTGGCAAGTTCGGCATGCCCCGCTATGTCGACTTGGCAACTTGGCGCGATGCATTCGATCACGAAGCGTTCCACTCGCGGGGCCCGCAGGGAAGTGGCGGCGTCGGGCATGGCCCGTCCCCATAGGGTGCGAGAGCGGGCCCACGTGCGTTCTTCCCTGGTGGCAAGGGGGTTGACGGGCCATTTCGGCAACGGAGGTTCCACCCCGTGAAGTTGGCTGAAAACCGATGGTTGCGAGGAGGGGCGTGTCAGGCGCCGGGCGCACCCCTGCGGGCCCGGTGCGCACCCCTGTGGACGCGGGCGCACGCCGGGGTCCGCGCCGCCCTCGCCGCCGCCCGCCGGGCCTGCCGCTCGGAGTGGCGCAGCAGCACCCGGCAGGCGCAGGTGACGGCGGCCAGCCCGAGGGCGGCGGCCGCCGCGCCGCCCACCGAGGAGCCGTACACCACGAGCACCACGGGCACGAGCAGACAGCTGAAGGCGGCCCAGCGGACGACCTCGTCGGACGGGCGTGCGGTCACTCGGTGCTCCCGGGGGGTGGGGTGCGGGGTGCTGCGGCCGGCCGGACCGGGCCGGCGGACTGGCCAACGACCGCCGTGTGCGTCCGGTCACTGCGCGCGACACGGTGCGCGACACCGGGAAGCTGCATCGGCCACACGGCATTGCCATCACGGGGCCGCTCGGGCATGCTCCCTGGGACGCCGCCGCGCATGAGGCGGCCGCGCTGTGGGCAGGAGAGGAGTGTCGCCGTACCCTTGGGGGTATGGAGCCGGGAAAGGCGATTTCCCGGACGCTGCTCCCGGTACCACCGCCGACCACGCACCTTCATCCCTCCCACGAGGACGTTCTTCGCCGAGACACCGATGGCCGGTCACGAAATCCCCGAACCCGCGGACCGCAAGCAGGTCGCCGACCCCCTGTCGGACCTCCAGGCGGCCGAAGAGTCATGCCACTCCTGCGATCCCGCCTTCCAGCACGGGGTCGTCGTCGGCTTCGACGGGTCGACCTCCAGTGAACGGGCCCTCGCCTACGCCATCGGCATGGCCGGCCGCTCCGGTTCCGGCCTGATCATCGTGCATGTCGCCAACCGCCTCCCGACCACGGTCTGGGCGGGCTGCGAACCCCCGGTCTTCGTGGACGTCCCCGACCACCGCACCGAGGTCCTCGGTCTGGAGCTGGCCTGCGCCGACTATCTGTCCGAGGTCCCCTGGATCCTCGTGGAGCGCGGCGGCGACATCTGCCACGAGCTGGAGGAGGTCGGCCGCGAGTACTCGGCCGACGCCATCGTGGTGGGCTCCACGCACGGCCTCGTCGGACGGCTCTTCGGATCGGTCGCGGGCCGGCTGGCCAAGCGTGCCCAGCGCCCGGTCGTCGTGATCCCCTGACGCCCCCGGGGCGCCCCCGCGGCCCGCTGCCGCATCAACTCCCCCTCCGTGCACCGGAGATACGGAAACCTACCCATCCGTAACAGGTGGATTGTGTGCTTGTGAAGGGTGCATATCAGCCGATGGGTTTCGGCCGGGGCATCCGGCACACAGGGCGCAGAACAACTGCACAGGACAGGAAGGGAGCCCGCCGTGGACAACGACGTCTCTGCGGGAAGCGCTGGTTCCACCTCTACTCTCGGCACTCTCGTACTCGGGCTGACACTGCTGGCGTTCGGTGCCGGCGGCACCGGCCTGATCGACAACGTGGGCGCGGCCGATGCCGCCGCCCTCGCCACCTGGGTGGGCGGCGTCGCGCTGTTCGTCCTCGGACTGTTCGCGTTCCACGCGGGCGACGGCGGCTCGGGCACCGCGTTCGCCGGTCTCGGCGCCTTCTGGTTCACCTGGGGCACCGGTGTCGGCGGCGGCGCCTCGGCCGAGGCGGCGGGCCTGTTCCTGCTGCTCTGGGCGCTGCTGGCGCTGAGCCTGACGGCCGCGGCGGCGGGTGACGGACTGCTGGCCCAGGGCGTGTACGGGCTGCTGACGGTCTCGCTGCTGCTGGGCGGCATCGCCGCCTTCGCGGACAGCGGCGGGCTCGCCAAGGCGGGCGGCTGGGTCGCGGCGGTCGCCGGTCTAGCCGCCTGGTACGGGGCGACGGCGTCGCTCGCCAAGTGGCCCACGTTCAGCGGGCGTGCTGCCGGCCGGGGAGTGACGGCCACCGGCTGAGGCAGCCTCGGGGCCGGTGTCCGGGTGGCGCCGGGCCGGCCGGGGAAAGAGGGAACGCCCCCTGCGTGCACGGTGGCACGCGCAGGGGGCGTTCTCGCGCGTCTCGCACGCGGGGCCTTCGCGCGGAAGGCCGTGGCACGGGGCGTTCTCGCGCGGTGGGCGGGCGTCCGCTACTCCACCGTCACGGACTTGGCCAGGTTCCGGGGCTTGTCGATGTCCCGGCCGAGGGACAACGCGGTGTGGTAGGCGAGGAGTTGGAGCGGGATGCCCATGAGGATCGGGTCCAGCTCGTCCTCGTTCTTCGGCACCACGATGGTGTGGTCGGCCTTCTCCTGCTCGCGGTGGGCGACCGCCAGGATCCGGCCGGAGCGGGCCTTGATCTCCTCCAGGGCCGCCCGGTTCTTCTCCAGCAGCTCGTCGTCCGGCACGATCGCGACGGTCGGCAGCGCGGGCTCGATCAGCGCGAGCGGGCCGTGCTTCAGCTCGGAGGCCGGGTACGCCTCCGCGTGGATGTAGGAGATCTCCTTGAGCTTCAGGGACGCCTCCAGCGCCACCGGGTAGCCGCGCACCCGGCCGATGAACATCATCGACTTGGCGTCCGCGTACTGGGCGGCCAGCTTCTTGATCTCGTCCTCGGTCTCCAGGATCTCGCTGATCTGGCCGGGCAGTCGGCGCAGACCGTCGATGATCCGCTTGCCGTCCGCCACCGACAGGTCCCGGATGCGCCCGAGGTGCAGGGCGATCAGCGCGAAGGCGACCACGGTGTTGGTGAAGCACTTGGTGGAGACGACGCAGACCTCGGGGCCCGCGTGCACATAGGTGCCGCCGTCCGCCTCCCGGGCGATCGCCGAGCCGACCACGTTCACGACGCCGAGGACCCGGCCGCCCTTGCGCTTCAGCTCCTGCACGGCGGCGAGGACGTCATAGGTCTCGCCGGACTGGGAGACCGCGATGTACAGGGTGTCGGGGTCCACGACCGGGTTGCGGTAGCGGAACTCGGAGGCGGGCTCGGCGTCCGCGGGGATCCGGGCCAGGGACTCGATGAGCCCGGCGCCGATCAGACCCGCGTGGTACGAGGTGCCGCAGCCGAGGATCTTCACCCGGCGGATGCCGCGGGCCTCGCGGGCGTCCAGGTTCAGCCCGCCGAGGTGGACGGTGCTGAACCGGTCGTCGATCCGGCCGCGCAGCACGCGGTCCACCGCGTCCGGCTGCTCGCTGATCTCCTTGTGCATGTACGTGTCGTGGCCGCCCATGTCGTACGACTCGGCCTCCCACTCCACCGTGGTGGGCGTCGCCGTGGTGGTCGAGCCCTCGGTGGTGCAGGTGCGGAAGTCGTCCGCCTTGAGGGTGGCCATCTCGCCGTCGTCGAGGGTGACGACCTGGCGGGTGTGCGCGATCAGGGCCGCGACGTCGGAGGCGACGAACATCTCCTTGTCGCCGATGCCGAGGACGACCGGGGAGCCGTTGCGGGCCACCACGATGCGGTCGGCGAAGCCGGCGTGCATCACGGCGATGCCGTAGGTGCCCTCGACCAGGCGCAGCGCCTCGCGGACCTTCTCCTCCAGGGTCTCGGCCACGGAGCGCGCGATGAGGTGGGTGAGGACCTCGGTGTCGGTCTCCGAGGCGAAGACGACGCCGTCGGCCTCCAGCTTGGCGCGCAGCTCGGAGGCGTTGTCGATGATGCCGTTGTGGACGACGGCGACCTGGTTGTCGTGGGAGAGGTGCGGGTGCGCGTTCTCGTCGCTCGGGGCGCCGTGGGTGGCCCAGCGGGTGTGCGCGATACCGGTGGTGCCGGCGAAGCGCTTGGGGACGCGGGCCTCCAGGTCGCGGACGCGGCCCTTGGCCTTGACCGTCTTCAGGGCGGCCGCCTTCGGGCTGTTGATCACCACGCCCGCCGAGTCGTAGCCCCGGTACTCCAGCCGCTGCAGCCCCTCCAGCAGCAGCGGAGCCACATCACGCCTGCCGATGTAACCGACGATTCCGCACATACGTCTTAACCCCTCCGTGGTTCGGTGTGTGCTCGTGGCCCGGGCCGGTACGGCCGGCGGGCCGGGTGCCCGGCGCCGGGTTCCGGTCAGCCGTAGACGATGCGGCGCAGCTGGCGGAGCGAGAGCTCCGGCGGCGCCACGGCCCGGTGCGGCAGCTCGGCCGCGATCCGTTCGAAGATCTCGGCGTTCACCGCGCCGCCCGACTGCAGTTCGCGATGGCGGCGGCGGACGAACTCCTCGGTCGTCTCGTCGAAGTACGCCAGCACGTCCAGCACCACCCGGGCCGCCTCGCCGCGCGGGAGCGCGGTACTGCGGACGAGATGGTCGACGAGGTCGTCGTGGGACGCCGGGCGGTGTTCGAGCACCCGTAGATAGTGAGGGGCGAGGGAGGGGTTTCGCAAGAATCCTGCCCGATTTCGGGCAGGAAGGGGTCACATTCTGCGGATCACGGCCTGCTTGGCCGCCGTGAACTCCTCCTCGGTGAGTATTCCGGCCGCGTGCAGCTCGCCCAGTTCCCGCAGCCGGCGCAGCAGCGCGTCGTGGTCGTCCCCGGCGGCGGGCGCCTCGGGAAGCGCGGCGGGCGCGGGCGCCGGAGCGGGGACGGAGGCGGGGGCCAGGGTCTTCGGCGGGGCGGCGTCGTCCCCGGCGGCCCGGGGGTGCGGCATCCGCGCCACCACGGCCGCCGCGACCAGCGCCATCAGGGGGTCGTTGCGGAAGCCCCACAGCTCCACGGCGTACGGGTCGTACTTGGGCTCCGGCCGGCTCGGCGGCGTCGAGGCGTCGGAGAAGCGCAGGCAGCCGTTCTCCAGGCCCGCCGACGGCAGCCACTCCACCCGGGTCACGTCCTTGAGCAGCAGGGTGCGCGCCCCGCCCGAGCGCTTGGCCTCCTCGGCCTGCCACTTCCACTCCAGCCGGATGCGCTCGCCGTCGAAGGAGACCGTCCCGTCACCCGCCGACACCGTGATCGGCACCCCCGGTCCCGGCAGCAGATAGGAGTCGACGGGCCCCTGCGCGACCTGGTCGAGGAGCAGGGCGTTGCGCACCTCGTCCACGAAGTACTCGCCCACCCCCGAGCGGTCCTTCTCTACGCTCAGCCGGTACGGGTCGGAGCCGTCGTCCAGGGTGCCGCCGGTGATCTGGAGGAGGGGGTCCGCCCCGTCGCGCAGCCGCAGCCGCAGGCGTCCCGCCTTCCGGCCCGGCTCGAAGGAGACGCCGGCCACGGCCCGCAGGGGGACGCCGATCTCGCCGACCGCGCGGCGGAGCCTGCTCACGCTCTTGTCGCTGCCGGGCACGATGCGGATCGTGTCGCCGTCGAAGGTCCAGGTCCCGTCTTTCTGGATGATTTCTGCCACGCCGGGGATTCTCCCATCCCGGGCGGGGCGCGGGCCGGGGCCGGGAGGTGCGGGCCGGGCGGCGCGGACCGGGCCCGGACCGCGCACAAGTGGTCTACACCTTGACCGCGGTTGGGGCGCGCGATACGCATGAAGCGGGCCGGGCGCGCCCGAAGCGCGTCCCGCGCCGACGTCATCCCGTCCGGAAGCACTGCGCACAGCCCCCGTCGAAGGGACCCCCTGTGAGTCAGCCCCGACCGGTCATCCGCCGCCCCCGCGGCCCCCGTCTCTCGCGTCTGCTCGGTTCGCTGCTGCTGGTCACCGCGGCAGCGGCGGCCTCCGGTGCCACCCCGTCCGTCGCCGCCCCCGCGCCCGGCGGGCCCGTGGCCGCCGCCGAACCCGTGGTCCGCCCGCTGGGCGCGATCGTCCCCGTCCCCGCCTCCGTCGAGCCCGGCGGCGCGCCCTTCGCGCTGACCGAGCGGACCCGGATCCGCACCGACGGCTCCCGGGCCGCCCGGACCGTGGCCGAACAGCTCGCCGCCGTCCTGCGGCCCTCCACCGGCTATCCGCTGCCCCTGACCGAACGCCCCTCGCCCGGCGCCGTCCAGCTCCGCCTGGACCCGCGCGAACGGGCCCTCGGCGCCGAGGGTTACCGGCTCACCTCCTCGCCGCGCGGGCTCACCGTGACCGCCCGCACGGCCGCCGGACTCCACTTCGGCGCCCAGACCCTGCGCCAGCAACTGCCCGCCCGGGTGGAGCGGGACACCCGCCAGCCCGGTCCCTGGCGGGTGGCCGGCGGCACCGTCACCGACACCCCGCGCTTCGCCTACCGGGGCGCGATGCTCGACATCGCCCGGCACTTCCTCACCACCGGCCAGGTCGAGCGGTACATCGACCATCTCGCCCTCTACAAGATCAACACCCTGCATCTGCACCTCTCCGACGACCAGGGCTGGCGCATCGCGATCGACTCCTGGCCCCGCCTCGCGACCTACGGCGGCTCCACCCAGGTCGGCGGCGGACCGGGCGGCTACTGGACCAAGGCCCAGTACCGCGAACTGGTCCGGTACGCGGCCGCCCGCCATATCGAGGTCGTGCCGGAGATCGACATGCCCGGCCACACCAACGCGGCCCTCGCCTCCTACGCGGAGCTGAACTGCGACGGCGTCGCCCCGCCCCTCTACACGGGCATCGAGGTCGGCTTCAGCTCGCTGTGCGTGGGCAAGGAGACCACCTACGACTTCGTGGACGACGTGATCCGCGAGATCGCTGCGCTCACCCCCGGCCGGTACCTCCACATCGGCGGCGACGAGGCCCACTCCACCAGCGACGAGGACTTCGTCGCCTTCATGGCCCGGGCGCAGAAGACCGTCGCGAAGTACGGCAAGACCGTGATGGGCTGGCACCAGCTCGCCGGGGCGAACCCGGCGCGCGGGTCGGTCGTCCAGTACTGGGGTCTGGACCGGACGCCCGCCGCGGAGAAGGAGAAGGTGGCCGCGGCGGCCCGGAACGGCTCCCGGATCGTGCTCTCCCCGGCGGACCGGGTCTATCTGGACATGAAGTACGACAAGAACACCGAGCTGGGGCTGACCTGGGCGGGGTACATCGAGGTCCAGCGCTCCTACGACTGGGACCCGGGCTCCTATCTGCCGGGGGTGCCCGAGAGCGCGGTCGCGGGGGTCGAGGCGCCCCTGTGGACGGAGACCATCTCGACGAACGCGCACATCGACACGATGGCGTTCCCGCGGCTGCCCGGGGTGGCGGAGCTGGGCTGGTCCCCGGCGGCCACGCACGACTGGGCGGACTACCGGGCCCGGCTCGCGGCGCAGGGGCCCCGGATGGAGGCGCTGGGCATCGGCTTCCACCGCTCGCCCCAGGTGCCGTGGCCGGCGCCGGCCGGCTGAGCGGCCGTAAGGATGCACCGGCTGTAAGGAAGCACCGGCCGTTGGATGCACCGGTGTAGGAAAGCACCGGGGCCCGGTGGGAGGGACCGTGTCCCACCGGGCCCCGGCAGTCGGGAGGCCCCGGTCAGGCGGCGAACCGCGCGATCGGGTTGGTGAGCGTGCCCACGAACTGGAGCGCGGCGGACGGGTCGGACAGGTCCACCATCTGCTGGTTGTTGCGCAGCTGGAGGCGGTTCAGGCAGGAGAGCGTGAACTCCTCGGCGAACATGTCGTACTGCGCGAACTTGTCCGCGAGCTGCGGCATCGACTCCTGGTAGCCGCGCACGCACTCGGCGACCGTCCGCCAGAACGCGTCCTCATCGAGGACGCCCTCCGAGGCGAGGCTCGCGCCGAGGAAGCGCAGGAAGCAGTCGAAGACGTCCGTGAAGACCGAGAGGATCTTCTGGTCGTCCGGCACGTCCACCCGGATGCGCTCCACCGTGGGCGGCAGCACCGCGTCGGGGTCCATGACCGCGATCTCCTCGGCGATGTCCTTGAAGATCGCGCGCTCGACCGCGCCGTCCGGGCCGAGGACCAGGATGACGTTCTCGCCGTGCGGCATGAACACCAGGTCGTACGCGTAGAAGGTGTGCAGCACCGGGAGCAGGTACGCGTCCAGATAGCGGCGCAGCCAGACCTCGGGCGTCAGGGCGGACTCGGCGATCAGGGCGGCCGCGAAGGAGGCCCCCTCGTCGTCGGTGTGCAGCAGGGAGGCCATGGTGGCCAGGCGCTGCCCGTCCTCCAGCGTCGGCACCGGGCTCTCCCGCCACAGGGCGGCGAGCATCTTCCGGTAGGGCGAGTAGCGGTCGGTGGCGGCCTCGTACTCCAGGTGCCGGTAGCCGACCGCCGCCCGCTCGCGGATGATCGAGAAGCGGGCCGCGGTGAGCACCCCGTCGCTCGCGATCAGGTTGGCCAGCCAGTCGTTGATGGCGGGGGTGGCCTCCATATAGGCGGCCGACAGTCCGCGCATGAAGCCCATGTTGAGGACCGACATGGCGGTCTTCACATAGTGCTTGGCCGGGTCGCTGGTGTTGAAGAAGGTGCGGATCGACTGCTGGGCCAGGTAGGCGTCCTCGCCGGTGCCCAGGTAGACCAGCCGCTGCCGGGCGATCTCGGCCGCGAAGGTGACGGACAGCTTGTTCCACCACTGCCAGGGGTGGACCGGCATCAGCAGGTAGTCGGCGAAGTCGAGGCCCTGGTCGGCCAGGGTCTTGGCGAAGCCGTCCACGGCCTCGTCGCCCAGCTCGGCGCGGACGAAGGTCTCGTAGTCGATGCCCGCGCCGGCCGTGAAGGCGGCCCGGTCGCGGCGGGCGGCGAGCCACACCAGGTGGATCGGGGCGGCCGCCTCGGGCGCGTAGGCGTGGTACTCGTCGATGCCGAAGCCGAGCCGGCCGTTGTTGGCGACGAAGCAGGGGTGGCCCTCGGTCATCCCGGTCTCGATCGCCTGGAAGTCCGCCTTCGCCAGCTCGGCGGCGGAGAGCCGGGGCTTGGTGGACTTGAACGCGGTGCCGGAGAGGGTGGAGGAGATCTCCTCCAGGTAGACCGGCAGGATCGCGTCGCTCAGCCCGAGGGAGCCGCGCAGTTCGATTACGAACTGGAGGGCGTCCAGCGGGAGTTCCTCGGAGCCGCGGTGGCGGGTGATGGAGTCGGCCGCCACCTGCCAGTGGTCCAGGGCGTAGCGCTCGGCGCGGAAGCGGTAGACGGTCGAGCCGTCGTCGCCGGTGACCCGCCAGCCGGTGCCGGTGCCCTCGCCGGTGCCCTCGGCGGCGGTGTCCGGCTCGGGGGTGAGCAGCCGCTCGTGGGCGAACTCGGCGAGGCCCTTGCGGATCAGCAGCCGGTTGGCGTGGGCCCAGCGCTCGGGGGTGAGGTGGGCGACGGGGTTCAGTGTGACGGGGTTCTGGGCGGTGGGGTTCACGCGGCGGCTCCCGTGGTGGTTCCGGTGGCCTTCTCGAACTGCTCCCGGGTGCAGAAGCTCAGCAGCGCTTCCTTCTCCGGCTTGACGATCTTCTCCACGGCCTCGAATCCGACGGCCTCGTTCAGCCGGTGCACGGCGGTGTTGCTCACGTCCGGCTCCACGACGACCCGCCGGGCCGCCGGGTCGGCGAACAGCTCCCGCATCACGGCGGTGATCACCGCGCGGGTGAAGCCGTGCACCGGGGTGTCGGTCGGCGCGACGAGGAAGTGCATGCCGACGTCGCCCGGCTCGGGCTCGTAGAGGCCGACCAGCTCGACGTACCGGGGGTCGTAGCTCTCCATCAGGAAGGCGGGCTCGCCGTTGTGCAGGCCGATGAAGGCGTGGTGGTGCTCGTGCGCGGCGATGCGCATGTACTCGCGCTCGACGTCCTCCAGCCGGGCGTCCTGCATCATCCAGTACGCGGCCTTGGGGTGCGTCACCCAGCCGTGCAGCAGACCGGCGTCCGCGAGCGGGTCGAGCGGGCGGAAGGTCAGGCTGCCGACGCCGGTGCTGTCGGGGGTGCTGGTCTCGGCGGTGCTCATACGGAGAACTCCTGGAACGCGATGCTCTTCTCGACGGGGTAGTACTCGCTGCCGAGCAGCTCGCGGATGATGTACGCGTTGCGGTAGGCGCCCATGCCCAGGTCGGGCGAGGTGATCGAGTGGGTGTGCACGCCCGCGTTCTGGAGGAAGATCTCCCGGCCGGCGGTGTCGATCGTGTAGTTGCGCGCCACGTCGAAGCGGCCCTGCCCGTCGAGCCGGATGCGGTCCGCGACCGGCTTCAGGAACTCGGGGGTGACGTACTTGTAGCCGGTGGCCAGCACCAGGCCCTCGGTCTCCAGGGTGTAGTCCTTGCCCTGCTCCTGCTGGCGCAGTCCGAGGGTGTAGGTGCCGTTCTCGTAACCGACCGACTCCAGCGAGGAGTTGGTGAGCAGCCGGGTGGGGACCGGGCCGGAGACGTTCTTCTGGTACAGCAGGTCGAAGATCGCGTCGACCAGCTCGGAGTCGATGCCCTTGAAGAGGCCCTTCTGCTGGGACTCCAGTCTGTAGCGGGTCTCCTCCGGCAGCGCGTGGAAGTAGTCGATGTACTCCGGGGAGGTCATCTCCAGGGTCAGCTTGGTGTACTCCAGCGGGAAGAACCGCGGGGAGCGGGTGACCCAGTTGAGCCGGTAGCCGTGCACGTCGATCTCGGCGAGCAGGTCGTAGTAGATCTCCGCCGCGCTCTGACCGCTGCCGACGACGGTGATGGAACGCTTCTTCTGGAGGGCTTCCCGGTGCTCCATGTACCGGGAGTTGTGCAGCAGGTCGCCGCCCACGCCCTGGCAGGACTCGGGCAGGTACGGCGGGGTGCCGGTGCCCAGCACGATCCGGCGGGCGGTGTACGTCTCGCCGCTCTCGGTGCGCACCACGTAGACCTCGCCGGCGGTGTCGTACTCGACGGCGGTGACGGTGGTGGAGAAGCGGACGTTGCCCAGCTTGGCGGCGGCCCAGCGGCAGTAGTCGTTGTACTCGACGCGCAGCGGGTAGAAGTTCTCGCGGATGTAGAACGAGTACAGCCGGCCCTTCTCCTTCAGGTAGTTCAGGAAGGAGTACGGCGAGGTCGGGTCCGCGAGGGTGACCAGGTCCGACATGAAGGGCGTCTGGAGGTGGGCGCCGTCCAGGAACATCCCCGAGTGCCACTCGAAGTCCGGCTTGGACTCCAGGAAGAGGGAGTCGAGTTCGCCGATCGGCTCGGTGAGGCAGGCGAGGCCGAGGTTGAAGGGACCGAGTCCGATCCCGATGACGTCGTACGTCGCGCGGGGGCGCTCGGCGTGCGGCTGCCGGGTGTCAGGAAGCGTGGACAAGGTTCTCTCCAAGGAACTGCTCGGCGTGGCCGGCTATCAGGTCGAGGACGGCGGCGATGTCGGCCGCCGTCGTCTCGGGGTTGAGCAGGGTGAACTTCAGGTACTGGCGGCCGTTGACCTTGGTGCCCGCGACGACCGCCTCACCGGAGGCGAACAGCGCCTTGCGGGCGTGCAGGTTGGCCTGGTCGATCAGGGTGGGGCTGGTGACGGACTCCGGGATGTAGCGGTAGACCAGGGTGGAGAGCTGGGGCTGGACGACCACGTCGTAGCGCGGGTCGGCGGCCAGCAGCTCCCAGCCCTCCGAGGCCAGGTCGCAGACCTCGTCGAAGAGCTGCCCGATGCCGTCGGCGCCCATCACCCGCAGGGTCATCCACAGCTTGAGGGCGTCGAAACGGCGGGTGGTCTGGAGGGACTTGTCGACCTGGTTGGGGATGCGCTCCTCCAGCGTGCGGCGCGGGTTGAGGTACTCCGCGTGGTAGGTGGCGTGCCGCAGGGTGGACCGGTCGCGGACCAGGAAGGCAGAGGAACTCACCGGCTGGAAGAAGGACTTGTGGTAGTCGACGGTGACCGAGTCGGCCTGCTCGATGCCGTTCAGCAGGTGCCGGCGGGTCGGGGAGGCGAGCAGTCCGCAGCCGTAGGCCGCGTCCACGTGCATCCAGGCGCCGTAGTCGCGGGCGAGGGCGGCGATCTCGGTCATCGGGTCGATGGAGCCGAAGTCGGTGGTGCCGGCGGTCGCGACGATCGCCATGGGGACCAGACCCTCGCTGACGCAGCCCATGAGTTCGGTCTCCAGGGCGACCGTCTGCATGCGCTTGGTGCGGTCGGTGGGGATCGAGACCACGGCGTCGGCAGGGAGGCCGAGCAGGGTGGCGGACTTCTGGACACTGAAGTGGCTGCACTCGGAGGTGAAGATGCGCAGCTTCGACAGGTCGTCCGTCTTGGCCTCCTGGCGCGCGAGCAGCAGCGCCTGGAGGTTGGACTGGGTGCCGCCGGAGGTGAACACGCCGTCGGCGGCGGGGCCGAGGCCGATGCGGGAGCAGGTCCAGTCGATGAGCTTGCGCTCGATCAGGGTGCCGCCCGCGCTCTGGTCCCAGGTGTCCAGGGAGGAGTTGACGGCGGAGAGCACGGCCTCGCCGAGCACGGCCGGGATGACGACCGGGCAGTTGAGGTGGGCGAGGTAGCGGGGGGAGTGGAAGTAGACGGCGTCGCGGAGGTAGACGTCCTCCAGCTCGTCGAGTGCGGCGGCGGTGTCGCCGAGCGGCTTGTCGAGGTCGACCGCCGCCACGACGGGGGCGAGTTCGTCGGGGGTGACTCCGGTGAACGGCCGCTGGGTCGAGGCGAGTTTGGCCGCCACCCGCTCGACGCCCTCGGTCACGGAGCGACGGTAGTGCTCCGCCGTCGTGTCATTGAGCAGGTGCGTGCGCATGCAGTGCCCTTCCGGGGGTGAGGGGACGGTTCCGTTCCTCCGGGCAGGCGTGGGGAAGAGGAACGAGCCATTCGACTTAGGTAAGCCTAACCTTGGTTGCGTAGTGCTTCGCGCCTCTGATCGTTCTCGCGCTGTGGGGTTGTTCACACTGCGCGGGATTCAGGGGTGCAACAGGCGCCGTGGGCGCGGAGGCGCCGCGCGCTCAGTCCGTGTCGGGCGTCTCGCGCAGGCCGTCCTCGCTCAGGCCGCGCTTCCAGTAGCCGACGAAGGTGACCCGCCTGCGGTCGATGCCGCGCTCGTTCACCAGGTGCCGCCGGAGCGCCTTCACGCTCCCGGACTCGCCCGCGATCCACGCGTACGGCACGCCCTCGGGCAGTTCGGCGGCGGACACGGCCTCGACCGCGGAGGGGGAGCCCTCGTCGCGGACCAGCCAGGTGACCTCCGCGTCGGCCGCCGTGGTGAGTTCCAGCCGGTCGCCCGCGTGCGGGACCTCCAGCCAGACCCTGGCGGGCAGGCCCGCCGGAAGCCATTCGAGGATCGCGGCGACCGCCGGGAGGGCCGTCTCGTCGCCCCAGATCAGCACCCACTCGGTGCCCTCCGGGGGACGGCAGCGCACCGCCGTGTTGTCGGCGACGGCCGGGCCCAGCACGGTGACCCGGTCCCCGGCCCGGGTGGCGAGGGCCCAGCGGCAGGCGGGGCCGCCGTCCTCGTGCACGGCGAAGTCGATGTCGACCTCCCCGTCCTCGGCCCGCTGCTCCCGCAGGGTGTACGAGCGCATCACCGCGCGCTCCTCGTGGGGGAGCGCGCGCCAGGCGCCGAGGACCGCGTACATGTCCCCCGCCTCGCGCGGGACGACCGGGGCCCGCTGGCCGGGGTGCGGCAGGAAGAGGGAGAGGGACTGGTCACGGCCGCCGGCCGCGAAGTCCTTCAACTCCTCGCCGGTGAAGGTGACCCGCACGAGCGACGGGCCGAGCCGCCTCGTCCGGTCGACCGTGAGATCGAAGAAGCGGAACGGGGCGGTCTCGGCCTGTGTCGACATGGTGTCGGGAAACCTCGGCGGTCGTCCGGGTGGGGGGCGCGGTCTCCGCGCCGGCCGGTCCGCACGGGCGGGACCGGCCGGCGCGGCGGGGTCAGGAGACCTTCTTGGAGTTCTCGATCGCCTTGGCCAGCTCCTCCAGGAGCGGGGCGCACTTGGCGTACGAGTAGATCGGCTCGGTGACGCGCGGGAAGACCTGGCCGGCCTTGACGGCGGGGAGCTTCGCCCAGGTGGGCTTGGCCTTCTTCAGGTCGGCGTCCTGGAGGGTGCCGGTCCGGTTGTCCAGGATGATGATGTCGGCCTCGTACTTGTCGGCGTTCTCCCAGGACAGCTCCTCGAAGAAGCCCTGCGCGTTGGGCTTGGGCTCGACGAACTTCACGCCCAGCTCCTGGAAGTAGAGCGTGTCGGCGCTCATCTTCGGCACGGAGACGTAGAAGAGGTCCTGCGAACCGGAGCCGATGAGGACCTTGAGGTCGGGCTTGGACTTCGCGGCCTGGCGCAGACGCTCGGCGGCGGCCTCGAAGCGGGCCTTCGCGTCGGTGACCTTCTTGTCCTTGAGGTCGGCGCCGAGGGACTCGGCCAGCTCGGCACGGCGGGCGAGCGCCTTCGGCATGGTGGTCTCGGCGGCCCACAGGGCGACGCTCGGGGCCAGCTTCAGGATCTTGTCCTTGGACTGGTCCGGCACGTACCAGAGGGCGTCCTTCTGCCACATGTCGGTGATCAGCAGCTCGGGGGAGAGCGCCGCGTACTTCTCGACGTTGAACTCGCCCCAGACGTTGCCCAGGATCTCGACCTTGTTGATGTCCATGTCGCCGGCCTGGACGTCGGGCTTGCCGTCGGCGGTCTTGGTCGGGCCGAAGACGCCCTTGACCTCGATGCCGTAGTCGTACAGCGCGGCGGCGGTGCCGGTGAACGCGACGATGTTCTTCGGGGCGGACTTCTGCTCGGCGGTCTGGCCGCGGTCGTCCTTGAACGACCAGGGGCCGGACGCCTTGCCCGTCTCCTTGCCCGAGCCGCCGCTCTTGGTGTCGTCGCCGCTGCCGCAGGCGGCGAGCGCGGCGCCGAGCCCGAGGGCGCCACCGGCGGCGAGAAGGCCGCGGCGGGTGAGGTGGGATGCTCGGGCGTTGGACATGTTGGAGTCGCTTTCGTACGTGCCGATTCGGCCACGCTGGCCAGGTTCGGAGGTAGGTTAGCCTAACCTCATCCTTGGCCAAAGGGTGGGGCGGGGCGTACGGGAGTGATCTCCCCCACCGGGAAGCGGACGCGGTGGCCGGCCCGGGCGGCCGGGGCCGGGTGGGGCCGTCAGCCCGTGGACCCGGCGCCCCGAGCGGGGCCGGGACCGGTCGGCCCGTGGGCCGGTGTCGGCCCGTCAGCCCGTGGGCCCGGCGGCCCGGGCCCGGTGCCCGGGCGGGGGTTGGACCCCGCCGGTCCGCGAGTGAGGCGCCGGCCCCGGTCGGCCAGGGCCGGTCGGCCAGTGAGCCCGGCGTCCCCGGGCGGGCCGCGCCAACGCGGAACGGGCCTGGTGCCGGCCCGTCAGCCCGGCGGGGCCGGTCGGCTCCGGGTGGGGCGCGATCGGTCGGCCGTGGGCCCGGCGGGCCGGGCGGGGGCTGGCCCCGCCGGTCCGGCCCGTGGGCCGGTTCCGGCCGAGCCGGGACCGGGTGGACCGTCAGCCCGTGGGCCGGTGCCCGGCCGGGACCGGGTGGACCGTCAGCCCGTGAGCCCCAGCTCACGGGCGATCAGCATGCGCTGGACCTCGCTGGTGCCCTCGCCGATCTCCAGGATCTTGGAGTCGCGCCACATCCGGGCGACCGGGTACTCGTTCATGAAGCCGTAGCCGCCGTGGATCTGGGTGGCCTCGCGGGCGTTGTCCACCGCGACCGTCGAGGAGTACAGCTTGGCGAGGGCCGCCTCCTTCTTGAAGGGCTCGCCGAGGACCAGCCGGGAGGCCGCGTCCCGCCAGCCGACGCGGGCCATGTGCGCCCGCATCTCCATGTCTGCGATCTTGAACTGGATGGCCTGGTTCTCGCCGATCGGCCGCCCGAACGCCTGCCGCTCGCGCGCGTACTTCACGGACTCGTCCACACAGCCCTGGGCCAGACCGGTCGCCAGCGCCGAGATCGCGATACGGCCCTCGTCCAGGATGCGCAGGAACTGGGCGTACCCGCGGCCCTCCTCGCCCAGCAGGTTGGCGACCGGGACACGGACGTCGTCGAAGGACAGCTCGCGGGTGTCCGAGGCGTTCCAGCCGACCTTGGAGTAGGGGGCGGCGACCGTGAAGCCGGGGGTGCCGGAGGGCACGATGATCGAGGAGATCAGCGGCTTCCCCTCGGGGGTGCGGCCGGTGACCGCCGTGACGGTGACCAGGCCGGTGATGTCGGTGCCGGAGTTGGTGATGAAGCACTTGGAGCCGTTGATCACCCACTCGTCGCCGTCGCGCACGGCGGTGGTGCGGGTGCCGCCCGCGTCCGAGCCGGCGCCCGGCTCGGTCAGCCCGAACGCGCCCAGCAGCTCGCCCGAGCAGAGCCGCGGCAGCCACTCCCGCTTCTGCTCCTCGGTGCCGAAGCGGTACACCGGCATCGCGCCGAGGGAGACGCCCGCCTCCAGGGTGATGGCCACCGAGGAGTCGACCCGGGCCAGCTCCTCCAGGGCGATCCCGAGGGCCAGGTAGTCGCCGCCCATCCCCCCGTACTCCTCGGGGAACGGCAGCCCGAACAGGCCCATGCGGCCCATCTCCCGCACGATCTCGTACGGGAACTCATGGCGCTCGTAGAAGTCGCCGATCTTGGGCGCGATCACATCGTGGGCGAACTCCTCCACCGTGCGGCGGAGTTCCTCGTGCTCGGCGGAGAGCCGGTGGTCCAGGGACATCGGGTGGTCACTCCTTGTGGGAGAGGGCGCGGACGGTACGGGACGGGCTGGGACGGCCCAGTTGATCGGCCATCCACGCGCTTGTGGCGGTGAGGCGGCCGAGATCGACCCCGGTCTCGATGCCGAGGCCGTCGAGCATCCACACCAGGTCCTCGGTGGCGAGGTTCCCGGTGGCGCTCCTGGCGTAGGGGCAGCCGCCCAGCCCGCCCGCCGAGGCGTCGACGACGCCGACGCCGTGCCGGAGGGCGGCCAGGGTGTTGGCGAGGGCCTGCCCGTAGGTGTCGTGGAAGTGGACGGCGAGCCGTCCGACCGGCACCCCGCCGTCCGTGAGGGCGGTGAGCAGGGCGCCGACATGGCCCGGGGTGGCCACCCCGATGGTGTCGCCGAGGCTCAGCTCGTCGCAGCCCATCTCCACCAGACGGCGGCAGACCGCGACGACCTGCTCGACGGGAACCGGGCCCTCCCACGGGTCGCCGAAGCACATCGACACATAGCCGCGCACCCGCAGCCCGTGCTCGACGGCCCTTATGACGACCGGCCGGAACATCGCCAGGGACTCCTCGACCGTGCGGTTGAGGTTGGCCTTGGCGAAGGACTCGGTGGCGCTGGCGAACACGGCGACCTCGCGGACCCCGAGCCCGAGCGCGCGGTCCAGGCCGCGGTCGTTGGGGACGAGGACGGGCAGGCGGACGCCCGCCAGACCGTCCATGCCGTCGAGCAGCGGCACCAGCTTCTCCGCGTCGGCCAGCTGGGGCACCCACTTCGGGTGCACGAAGCTGGTCGTCTCCACGGTGCGCAGCCCGGCACCGGCCAGCCGGCGGACGAACTCCGCCTTGACCTCGGTGGGGACGACCGCCTTCTCGTTCTGCAGGCCGTCCCGGGGGCCGACCTCGTGGATGCGGACCCGCGCGGGCAGTCCCGGCTCGGGGAAGGGCATCGGCAGTCCGGTCACCGGCAGCTCCGTCACTGCCCCTCCCCTGCGGTAGCACCGGCGGCGGTCGCGTCGGCTTCGTCGGGGGCGACCACGGCGAGGATCTGGTCCATCGCCACCGTGGTGCCCGGCTGGACGTCCAGCTCGGTGACCGTGCCCGCGTGCGGGGCGGAGATGACGTGCTCCATCTTCATCGCCTCCACCACCAGCAGGCTCTGACCGGCCGCCACCCGGTCGCCCACGGCGACCTTGACCACCGTGACCGTGCCGGGCATCGGCGCCGCCAGGGTGTCCGCCCCGGCGTGCGCGGCGCCGCTGAGGGACGCCTCCACCGGGTCGTGGTCCCTGACCTGCCAGGAGTCGCCGTCCCGGCCGAGCCAGTCCCCGGCCCGGTGGAAGGTGTGGGTGACGCCGTCGAGGACGACCGACACCCGCGCCCGATCGACCCGGTGCCCGGCGGCGGGCGCGGGACGGGTGACGGGTTCGAGTCCCGTTACTCGCAGCGGGAACGCGAGGGGCACCGGCTGCCCGCCGATCCGCCAGCCGTTCGGCACCGAGAACGGGTCCGTCCAGCCGCCCGGGCCCGGCTGCGGCGCCAGGGCCTCGGCCCGCACGGCCGCCGCCGCCTCGTAGACCTCGTCCGGCACGTTTGAGGGGATCAGGGACTCCGCCTCGCGCTCGACGAGCCCGGTGTCCATCTCGCCCGAGACCACCGCCGGGTGCGCCAGCAGCCGGCGCAGGAACCCCGCGTTGGTCGGCACGCCGAGGGTGACCGTCTCCGCGAGGGCGGCCCGCAGCTTGCGCAGCGCCGTGGCCCGGTCCGGGCCGTAGGCGATGACCTTGGAGAGCATCGGGTCGTAGAGGCTGCCGACCTCCGAGCCCTCGCTGAGGCCCGAGTCGGTGCGCACGCCGTCGCCCTGCGGTTCGCGCAGCCGCAGCACCGTGCCGCCGGAGGGGAGGAAGCCGCGGGAGGGGTCCTCGGCGCAGATCCGGGCCTCCACGGCATGGCCGGTGAGCGTGATGTCCCCCTGGGCGAACGGCAGTTCCTCGCCCGCCGCGACCCGGAGCTGCCACTCCACCAGGTCCAGGCCGGTGATCAGCTCGGTGACCGGGTGCTCCACCTGGAGACGGGTGTTCATCTCCATGAAGTAGTACTGGGAGGGGTCGGTGCCGGGGACGATGAACTCCACCGTGCCCGCGCCCCGGTAGCCGCAGGAGCGGGCCGCCTGCACGGCCGCCTCGCCCATCGCCGCGCGGGTCGCCTCGTCCAGCAGGACGGAGGGGGCCTCCTCGATGATCTTCTGGTGGCGGCGCTGGAGGGAGCACTCGCGCTCGCCGAGGTGGACCACATGCCCGTGGCCGTCGGCCAGGACCTGGATCTCGATGTGCCGGGGGCGGTCGATCCAGCGCTCCACCAGCAGGGTGTCGTCGCCGAAGGAGGCCCGGGCCTCGCGCCGGGCCGCGGCGATCTCGTCCATCAGGGCGGACTCGACGCGGGTGAGGCGCATGCCCTTGCCACCGCCGCCCGCCGAGGGCTTCAGCAGCACCGGCATACCGATCTCCCGGGCCGCCTGCGCCAGTTGGGCGTCGCTCAGCCCGCTGCCGGAGGAGCCGGGGACGACCGGCACACCGGCCGCCCGCACGGTCTCCTTGGCGCGGATCTTGTCGCCCATCAGGGAGATCGCGGAGGCGGGCGGGCCGATGAAGACCAGGCCGGCCTTCTCGCACGCCTCGGCGAAGCCCGCGTTCTCCGCGAGGAAGCCGTAGCCCGGGTGGACGGCCTGGGCGCCGGTGCGGGCGGCGGCCTCCAGCAGCCGCTCCACGGAGAGATAGCTCTCGGCGGCCGGGGCCGGTCCGAGGCGCACGGCCGTGTCCGCCTCGCGGACATGGCGGGCGCCCGCGTCCGCGTCGCTGAAGACGGCGACCGAGCGCACGCCGAGCCGGCGCAGGGTCCGGATCACCCGGACGGCGATCTCGCCCCGGTTGGCGACCAGAACGGTGTCGAACATCGTCATCGTGGACAGTTCCTCACATCCGGAAGACGCCGAACCGGGGTTCTCCCAGCGGGGCGTTGGCGCAGGCGGTCAGGGCGAGACCCAGCACCTGACGGGTGTCCTGGGGGTCGATCACCCCGTCGTCCCACAGGCGGGCGGTGGCGTAGTAGGCGTTGCCCTGGGTCTCGTACTGGGCGCGGACGGGGGCCTTGAACGCCTCTTCCTCCTCGGCGCTCCACTCCTCGCCGCGGCCCTCGATCTGGTCGCGCTTGACGGTGGCGAGGACGGAGGCGGCCTGCTCGCCGCCCATCACGGAGATCTTGGCGTTCGGCCACATCCACAGGAAGCGGGGGGAGTAGGCCCGGCCGCACATCGAGTAGTTGCCCGCGCCGTACGAACCGCCGACGACCACGGTCAACTTGGGGACGCGGGTGCAGGCGACCGCGGTGACCATCTTGGCGCCGTGCTTGGCGATGCCCCCGGCCTCGTAGTCCTTGCCGACCATGAAGCCGGAGATGTTCTGGAGGAAGAGCAGCGGGATGCCGCGCTGGTCGCACAGCTCGATGAAGTGCGCGCCCTTCTGGGCGGACTCGGCGAAGAGGATGCCGTTGTTGGCGACGATGCCGACCGGGTGGCCGTGGATGCGGGCGAAGCCGGTGACCAGGGTGGTGCCGAACTCGGCCTTGAACTCCTGGAACCGGGAGCCGTCCGTGATCCGGGCGATGATCTCCCGGGCGTCGTACGGGGTGCGGGAGTCGACGGGGACCGCGCCGTACAGCCCGGCCGGATCCGCCTTGGGCTCCTCGGCGGGCTCCACCGACCACGGCAGGGGGCCGCGCGCGGGCAGGGTGGCGACGATGTTCCGCACGATGCGCAGGGCGTGGGCGTCGTCCTCGGCGAGGTGGTCGGTGACGCCGGAGACCCGGGAGTGGACCTCGCCGCCGCCCAGCTCCTCGGCGGTGACGACCTCGCCGGTGGCCGCCTTCACCAGCGGCGGGCCGCCGAGGAAGATCGTGCCCTGGTTCCGTACGATGACCGCCTCGTCGCTCATCGCCGGGACGTACGCGCCGCCGGCCGTGCAGGAGCCGAGGACGGCCGCGATCTGGGGGATGCCCGCGCCGGACATCCGCGCCTGGTTGTAGAAGATCCGGCCGAAGTGCTCGCGGTCGGGGAAGACGTCGTCCTGCATGGGGAGGAACGCGCCGCCGGAGTCGACCAGGTAGAGGCAGGGGAGGCGGTTCTCCAGGGCGACCTCCTGGGCGCGGAGGTGCTTCTTCACCGTCATCGGGTAGTAGGTGCCGCCCTTGACGGTGGCGTCGTTCGCCACGATCACGCACTCGCGCCCGCTGACCCGGCCGATCCCGGCGATCACCCCGGCGGCCGGGGCCGCGCCGCTGTACATCCCCTCGGCGGCGAGCGGGGCCAGCTCCAGGAAGGGTGAGCCGGGGTCGAGGAGGGCGTCCACCCGGTCCCGCGGCAGCAGTTTGCCGCGCGCGGTGTGCCGGGCGCGGGCCTTCTCGCCGCCGCCGAGACGGGCCGCGGCGAGGCGGGACCGCAGCTCCTCGCCCAGCTCGCGGTGGGCCGCCTCGTTGGTCCGCCAGGCCTCGGACGCCGGATCGGCGGCGCTCGCCAGCACTGGTGCCTGCTGCATCGATCGAGCTCCCTTGCTCGGTTAATGAGCGTTAACGTGTGCCGTCCAGGTTAACGACCGCTAACCGCGCTGTCTAGAATGAATGTTCATGAGCACCAGGACCTCGGCCCCGACGCGCCGTGAGCAGATCCTCCGGGAGGCCGCCCGCCTCTTCGCCGAGCGCGGCTTCCACGGCGTGGGCGTCGACGAGATAGGCGCCGCCGTGGGCATCAGCGGCCCGGGCCTGTACCGGCACTTCCCCGGCAAGGACGCGATGCTGGCCGAGCTGCTGGTGGGCATCAGCGAACGCCTCCTGGACGGCGGCCGGCGCCGTGTGGACGAGTCCGGCGGCGACCCCGCGTACCTGCTGGCCGCCCTGATCGACGGCCATATCGACTTCGCGATCGACGACCGTCCGCTCATCACCCTGCACGACCGCGAGCTGGACCGCCTGCGGGACAGTGACCGGCGGCGGGTCCGCCAGCTCCAGCGCCAGTACGTGGAGCTGTGGGTCGCGGTCGTGCGGGAACTGCACCCCTCGGTCGCCGAGACCGAGGCCCGCACCGCCGTCCACGCGGTCTTCGGCCTGCTCAACTCCACCCCCCACCTCGGCGTCAACGGCGGCGGCCCCCTCGGCCGCCCCGCCGCCGAGACCCTGCTGCGCCGCCTGGCATACGGAGCGTTCGCGGCGCTGGGGGACTGAGGGGGGGCGACGGACGCCGGGCGGGGGCCCGGCGGGGCGGGGCGTGGCCGGAAACCGGTGCCGGAGCCGTCCGCTCCGGGCGGGCGCCGCGCGGCCGGCCGTACCGTGACCGCATGATCACGGACGGGGACACGGGCACGGGCACGGACGGGGACCGCCGGTACGCCGGCGGGGACCGGGACGCCACCCGGAACTGGGTGGCGGAGCAGCTCCGCGCGGGGGAGCGGATCACCGGGGCGGAACGCCTCCGGGGCGGCTGGACGGCGCGGATGCGGCGGCTGCGGATCGAGGGGCCCCACGGCACGCGCCTGCTGGTGCTGCGGTCCTTCGCCGAGCCCTTCTACCGCCGCCACGCGCCCGGACTCCTCGGCCGCGAGGCCGAGGTGCTGCGGCTGTTCGCGGGCACGGAGGTCCCCGCCGCCGCCTTCGTCGCCGCGGACCCCACCGGGGAGCACTGCGACCACCCCTCGCTGCTGATGACCCACCTCCCCGGCGAGGTGCGGCTGGACGACGCGGGCGCCGCCGCCCGGACGGGGCCGCTCGCGCGGCAGCTCCTCGCCGTGCACCGCCTGCCCGCCACCGGAGCCGCCCGCCCCCGCGCCTACCAGCCCTGGACGGCTCCCGACCGGGTCCGCGTCCCCGAGGGAACCCGGCGGCCCGAGGTGTGGCGGCGGGCCGTCGACGTCATCCGGCGGGACGCCCCCGCCCACCGGGCGTGCTTCCTGCACCGGGACTACCACCCGGGGAACGTCCTCTTCTCCGGCGACGCCCACGCCCCGCGGATCACCGGGCTCGTCGACTGGGTCGAGACCTCCTGGGGCCCCGCGGACCTGGACGTCGCCCACTGCTCGACCGCCCTCGCGCTGCTGCACGGCCCGGCGGCCGGCCTCGCGTTCCCGGACGCCTACCGGGCGGCCGGCGGCGTCCTCGCGCCCGACCGCGCGGACCGCCTGTACTGGCGGCTGCTGGACGCCCTGGCCTTCGCCCCGGACGCCGAGAAGGTCGCCGTGCCCTGGCGCGAACTGGGCCGGACCGATCTCACGCCGGGGGTGCTGAGCGAGCGGCTGGAGACGTACCTCGGCCTGCTCCTCGACCGCCTCGGCGGAGGCGACGGGCACGGCGGCGGGCGCCCCGGCGGAGCCGGTCCGGGCGGGGCCGCACGTACCAGCGGGTGATATGCCCCGCACGCTCCGCTCATCGGACGGCACAATGGGGCCATGCCGATACCCAGCCGTGCCGCCCTCGTCGACCACCTCGTCCGCACCCGTATCGCCGGAGACGTGGCCACGCCGCGCGACAACAACCTCTCGCACTACCGCAAGCTCGCCAACGGCGACCGGCACTACTGGCTCGGCCTGGAGCTCGGCGACCGGTGGACCGACGAGCAGGACGTGCTCGCGGTGATGGCCGAGCGCTGCGGGGTCAACGACGACCCGGCGCACCGGCACGGGCAGGACACCATCGACCCGGAGCTGACCGTCGGCGCCCTGGAGCGCATGGCCGCCCGCCTGCGGAAGGCCGCCGCCGGGCAGGAGCGCGTCCTCTTCGCGACCGGGCACCCCGGCGGGATGCTCGACGTCCACCGGCAGACCGCCGCCGCGCTGCGGGCCGCGGGCTGCGAGATCGTGCGCATCCCGGGCGGGCTCACCGCGGACGAGGGCATGGTCTACCAGGTCGCCGACGTGGCGGTCCTGGAGCGGGGCGCCACCCTCTGGCACACCCACTCGCCCGCCCCGATGGCCGCCGTCCTCGACGGCCTGGCGCGCGAGGGGCGCCCGCTGCCGGACCTGGTCGTCGCCGACCACGGCTGGGCGGGGTGCGCGGGGCAGCGCGGGCTGGACTCCGTCGGCTACGCGGACTGCAACGACCCGGCGCTGTTCATCGGCGAGTCCGAGGGCACCCTCCAGGTCACCGTCCCCCTCGACGACCACGTCACCGACCCGCGCTCCTACGAGCCGATGACGGCGTACCTGCTGAACGAGGCGGGGCTGGAGGTACCGGCCTGACGGGGGCGTGCGGCGCGTTCCCGGCCCGGACCCCGGACGTGGAGGTGGAGGTGCCCGCGTGGCCCATGGGGGAGGCCACGCGGGCACGGTCTCGGTCCGCGGCGTCCCGCTCGCGGAAGTCCGCTCGGTCGCGCGTCAGTCGCGCCAGCTGCCCCGCACCAGGCAGTACGTGCCGGCGATCAGGGTCAGGAACATCGCGCCGCGCACCCCGAGGCCGACGGCGTAGCGTGTACCGGTGTCCAACCGTCCGCCCACTGGCGGGCGCCCAGCAGCAGGCCGACGGTGGCGACCACGAGCACGGCCCCGCAGGCGATCCACAGCATGCGCTCGCCGCGCGGGGCGCGCGCCCACCGTGCGGTCCGCCGGGCCGCGTCGAGCGGCGCATCGACGCTCGACGGTTCCTCCTCGGCCTGCGGGCCTGCGCTCACCGGATCCGTTCCCTTCCCTGCCGGTTCCTTGCGGTTCCCTCGGTACCTTCGGGTTCCCCGGGCCGGGGCCCTCGGGGCCGGCGGCCGGTCACGGGCCGGTCGCACCGGGGGTCCGGAGTGCGCGTGTTCCCGGGGCCGCCTGGTCGAGAGGCCCCGGGGCGATCCCTGCGGACGCTCGTGGCGGCCTCGGGGGTGTGATGCCGGCCTCGCCGGGAGCCCGGCCCGGCCGCCGTGACACCGCCTAGGATCAGCACCCAGGCTCCCAGCCGAAGCCGCTCCCGCCTTCCGACCACAGGACGACCTTTGCCCTACGACTCGAGGCCGGTGCGGGTCCTCGTCGTCGACGACGAGGAACTCGTCCGCACCGCGCTCACCAGCATCCTCGGCCGCGCCGAGGGGATCGCCGTCGCGGGCGCCGTCGACGGCCCCGGCGCCGTGGACGCGGTCCGCGCCGCCGCGCCCGACCTGGTGCTGCTGGACGTCGACATGCCGTCCGCGCACGGCCTGGACGACGTCCTGCCGGCGCTGCGGGCGCTGCCCGCGCCGCCCGCCGTCGCGATGCTCACCGCCCTGGACACCGCCGACCACCTGGAACGGGCGCTGCGGGGCGGGGCCTGCGGGTTCCTGCTGAAGACCATGGAGCCGCGGGCGTTCACCGACGCGGTGCGGCTGCTCGCGGCGGGCGGGGTGGTCTGCACCCCGCCCGGCAGCGCGGCCGTGCTCGCCGCGTGGACCGCCCGGACCCCGCCGGCCCCCGCCCCGCCCCCCGGCGACGGGCCCGACCCGCTGGACCTCCTCACCGACCGGGAACGCGAGGTGCTGACCCTGATCGCCGCGGGCCTGCCCAACGCGGACATCGCCGCGTGCCTCGGCATGGGCGTGACCACGGTCAAGACCCATATCGGCGCGATGAAGCGCAAACTCGGCGCGGGCAGCCGGGTGGCCCTGGCGGCGACGCTGCACAGGGCGGGGGCGTCGTGAGCGGCGCGATACGGGACGGGGGCGGCGTTTCCGACGCGTCGGGCGGGCTCTCGGACCCCGGCCCGTCGGCCGACGGGCCGGCCCGGGGCACGCGCCGGCTGTCGGCTGGTGCGGTGCCCCCGGGCGGGGCTTCGGACTCCGCAGGCGGGGCGGCGGCCGAGGGCTCGGGCCTCGCCCCGGAGGCGAGCGGGTGCCCGGGCGGGGCGGCGGCCCAGGTGGCGGGCGGGTCTTCGGGGCCCGGCCGGGAGGTGGCCGGACGTTCGGGTGGGGACTCGGGCCGCCGGACCCTCCCCTCCCGCCGCCGGCTGGCCCTCCACCCGCCCCTGCGCGCCGCGCTGCGGCACGGGCTCGGCGACGTCTGGCGGGTCTGCGCCGTGGAGGCGCTGGTCCTCGTCGCCGCCGTCGCCGAGGTGCTGGCGACGCGGATCGCCCTGCCCGGCCTCATGCTGCCCGGCGCGCTCCTCGCCGCCGGAGTGCTGCCGCTGCGGCGGCGCTTCCCGCGCGCCGTGATGCTGGTGGCCCTGCCGACCCTGGCCACCGGCGTGCTCTGGCTCCCGGCGATGGCCGCGCTGCACGCCGTCGCGGTGTCCCGGCGCCGCCGGGAGGTCGTGGTGGCGGCCGCCGCGGTCGCCGTCGTCTCCTTCGTGCCGTGGCGGGGCCTCGGCGACTACCCGTGGACCCTGCCGGACGTCACCCTCGGCCTGCTGCTCTCCGGGCTGCTCGCCGTCGCGCCCGCGGCGCTGGGCCGCCTCGCCCGCGCGCGCCGGGAACTCGCCGCGCGCCTCGGCGAACTGGCCCTCTCCCGCGACCGTGAGCGCCGCTACGCGGCCGAGCAGGCGGCCCTGCGGGAGCGCGAGCGGCTGGCCCGGGACGTCCACGACACCGCCGCCCACCACCTCAGCCTGATCAGCCTGCGCTCCGCGACGCTGGCCGCGACCGCGGAGTCGGCGGAGTACCGGGCGCAGGCCGAGGCGCTGGGCGACCTCAGCCGGCGGGCCGCGGCCGACCTGAGCGAAACGGTTCGGCGCGCGGGCCCGGGCCTCGCCCGGCTCCCGCAGCTCCTCCAGGCCGCGGGCGCGGTCGCCGTCCGCCTGGACCTGGGCGCCTGCCCCCAGGACGTGGAACGCACCGCCTACCGCGTCGTCCAGGAGGGCCTGACCAACGCCCGCCGCCACGCGCCCGGCGCCCGCGTCGAGGTCGACGTCCACCGCGCCGCGGGCGCCCTCCGCCTCTCCGTCCGCAACGGCCCCGCCCCCCTCCCCGCCCCCACCCCCGAACCGGGCGGCGGCCACGGCCTCCCGGGCCTCCGCGCCCGCACCACCGCCCTCGGCGGCACCTTCACGGCCTTCCCCACCCCGGACGGCGGCTTCGCCGTCGAAGCGACGGTGCCCCTGGGGGCGGCGGGCTGAGGGGGGCGAACGCGGCAGCGCGTCAAGCCCGGTGCCGCGGTCACCCGTCCGCGGGGTTCGTGTGGGGAGGAGCCCCGGGGGGCCTGCGCGCACGCATACGTTGCCGTGCATCGATACGGCCGCCCCGCACACGAGGGTCTGCCGAAGGGCCGAGGAGGGGACGATCGGGGTGGCCGGTCACACGCGATGGACGACGGTCCGGGCGAGTACCCGTGCACGCGGCATCAGCGAAAGCCCGGAGACCGCGCGCCGACGGGAGGAGATCCGGCTCTCGTTCGACCTCGGGCAGGCCGTGTACGACCGGCGGGCCGAGCTCGGGATCTCGCAGACCGAGCCGGCGCGGCGCGCCGGGATGACGCAGCCGCAGGTGTCCAAGCTGGAGCTGGGCGGCACCATGCCGACGCTGCCGCTGCTCGCCCGGCTGGCGCGGGCACTCGACGCCTCGTTGAACCTGGAGCTGGACGGGGAGACGTCGAAGGTCGTCTTCACGGCGCACACTCCGGCCGCCTGAGCGGTCACGGCCCGGCGGGCGGGGCCGGGGGCGTCGGGGTCGGGTCGAGGTAGACGCGGTGGATGGAGGGGTAGCGGGCGCGGAGGCGGTGGGCGGCCTCGTCGCAGGCCCACTCCACCTCCCGCGCGCTGGACGCGTCGCGGAAGTCGACCTTCGCCGCGACCAGGGACTCCCGGGGGCCCTGGATCAGGGTCGTCAGCTCCAGGACGGCCACGGTGTGCGGGACGGACAGGATCTCCTCCCGGACCCCCGCCCGGATGTACGGCGGCAGCGGGCGGCCGATCAGGAGCTGGGCGTTGCTGCGGCCCAGCACCCACGCCACGTACACCAGCACCACCCCGATCAGCAGGGACGCGACCCCGTCCCAGACCACGGAGTCGGTGAGCTGGCCGCCCAGCAGCCCGCCCGCCGCGAGCAGCAGTCCGACCAGGGCGGCCGAGTCCTCCATGACCACCGCCTTGACCGCGGTGTCCGGCGTGCGCCGCAGATAGCGGCCGAAGTCCATCGACCGCAGCCGCGCCTCGGCCCGGGCCTGCCGCAGGCCCGTCCGCAGCGAGAAGCCCTCCAGCAGGAAGGCGATGGCCAGCACGATGTACGCCACCAGGGGGTCGCCCGGCTTCTCGTCGTGGGTGAGGGCGTGGATGCCGTCGTAGACGGAGAAGACCGCGCCGCCGACGAAGGTCGCCACGGAGGCCAGTAGCGCCCAGATGTAGCGTTCCGGCCCGTGGCCCAGCGGGTGCTCCTCGTCGGCGGGCTTGTCGCCGCGCTTCACGGCCGCGAGCAGCATGACCTCGGTGACCGTGTCCGCGAGGGAGTGGGCCGCCTCCGACATCATCGCGCTGGAGCCGCTGATCAGGCCGGCCACCGCCTTGGCGACGGCGATCAGCAGATTGGCCGCCGCCGCGACGACGACGGTGAAGGCGCTCTCGGGCTTGTCCGGCGCCTGCGGTGCCTCCGGCGTTCCCGGCGCATCCGTCCTGGCCCGGTCGTCCGGCGTGTGCGGGTCAGGGTCGTGCGGGTCGCTCATGGCGGGGACGGTATGCCCGATTCCGGACGCGGTGGGGGACCCGGTGGACAGCGTGCCCGGACCGCGTCCGGCGGCTCAGCGCGGGACGCGCACCACGCCCTCCTGGATCACCGAGATCGCCAGCCGCCCGTCCCGCGTCCAGATCCGGGCCTGGCCCAGCCCCCGCCCGCCGGACGCGGACGGCGACTCCTGGTCGTAGAGCAGCCACTCGTCCGCCCGGAACGGCCGGTGGAACCACATCGCGTGGTCCAGGGACGCGCCGACCACGTCCCCGACCGCCCAGCCGCCGCGCCCGTGGGCGAGGAGGACCGAGTCGAGGAGGGTCATGTCGGAGACGTACGTCGCCATGCAGACGTGCAGCAGCGGGTCGTCGGCGAGCTTGCCGTTCACCCGGAACCACACCTGGGAGCGCGGCTCGCGGGGGCGGCCGACCGTGCCGTACGGGGGCTCGTCCACGTACCGCAGGTCGACGGCGGCCCGGGCCTGGAGGAAGCGGTCGACCACGCCCTCGTCCACGAAGCGGTCCGCGTAGCGCGGCAGGGACTCGGCCGCCGTGGGCAGGGTCTCCGGGTCCGGGGCGGGGGGCATGCCCGCCTGGTGCTCCAGACCGTCCTCCTCGGTCTGGAAGGACGCCGAGAGATGGAAGATCGGCTGCCCGTGCTGCACCGCGACGACCCGGCGGGTGGTGAAGGAGCGCCCGTCGCGGATGCGGTCCACCGTGTAGACGATGGGTGCGCCGGGGTCGCCCATGCGCAGGAAGTAGGAGTGCAGCGAGTGCGTCGTGCGGTCGTCCGGCACGGTCCGGCCGGCGGCCACCAGCGCCTGCGCCGCGACCTGGCCGCCGAAGACCCGGGGGACCACGGCGGACCGGGAGCGGCCCCGGAAGATGTTCTGCTCGACCCGCTCCAGATCGAGCAGGTCGAGCAGATCGTCGAGCGCTTGCGTCACGGTTTCCCGTTCCCCGGCTTCCCGTTCCCCGGCTTGTCCGCTTTCAGCGGGCCGGTGTGCCTACAGTCCCATGTCCTTGGCGATGATCATCTTCATGACCTCGCTGGTGCCGCCGTAGATGCGGTTGACGCGGTTGTCCGCGTACAGGCGGGCGATCGGGTACTCGTTCATGAAGCCGTAGCCGCCGTGGAGCTGGAGGCAGCGGTCGATCACGCGGTGCGCGACCTCGGTGCAGAACAGCTTGGCGGAGGCGGCCTCGGCGGCGGTCAGCTCGCCCGCGTCCAGCGCCTCAAGGGCGCGGTCGGCGACGGCCTCGGCCGCGTCCACCTCGGCCTGGCAGGCGGCCAGCTCGAACTTGGTGTTCTGGAAGGAGGCGACCGTCTTGCCGAAGACCGTGCGGTCCTGGACGTACTCCTTGGCGAACCGGACGGCCGCCTTGGCCTGCGCGTACGCGCCGAAGGCGATGCCCCAGCGCTCGGAGGGCAGGTTGGAGCCGAGGTAGTAGAAGCCCTTGTTCTCCTCGCCGAGCAGGTCCTCGACCGGGACCTTGACGTCGACGAAGGCCAGCTCGGCGGTGTCGGAGGTGCGCAGGCCCAGCTTGTCCAGCTTGCGGCCGATGGAGTAGCCCTCCGCCGTGGTGTCCACGGCGAAGAGGGAGATGCCGTGGCGGCGGTCCTCGGCGGTCGGCGCGGCGGTGCGGGCGCACACGATCACGCGGTCGGCGTGCACACCGCCGGTGATGAAGGTCTTGGAGCCGTTGAGGACGTAGTGGGTGCCGTCCTCGGAGAGCTTGGCGGTGGTCTTCATGCCGGCGAGGTCCGACCCGGTGCCCGGCTCGGTCATCGCCAGCGCCCACATCTCCTCGCCGGAGACGAACTTCGGCAGGTAGCGCTTCTTCTGCTCGTCGGTCGCGAGGGACTTGATGTAGGGGAGCGCGAGCAGCACGTGCACCCCGGACCCGCCGAACTGGACGCCGGCGCGGGCGGTCTCCTCGTACAGCACGGCCTCGAACTTGTGCGTCTCCAGGCCGGCGCCGCCGAACTCCTCCGGCACGTTGATCCCGAAGATCCCCAGCTCGCCGAGCTTGTAGTAGAAGTCGCGCGGCGCCTGGCCCGCGGCGAACCACTCGTCGTAGACGGGGACGACCTCGGCCTCGATGAAGGCGCGGATGGTGTCGCGGAACGCCTCGTGGTCCTCGTTGAAAACGGTACGGCGCACGGTCGACGCCTCCTTCGCGATGCCGGTACGGGAAGTCACGGAGAGCCCGCCCCGGGCCGGGGGCCACGGGTACGACGCATGTCTAAGCGCTTGCTCAGAGCCAAGTTACCCGGCGGTTGTCCTCTGTGTCCAGAGTGATGCGGGGCACGTGGGGTGGGGGGCGGATGTCGTCGCGGTGTCGGAGCGTTGCGGCACGGTGTGTGCTCAGCAGGGGATGCCCTGGGTGCGCAGGTACTCGCACTGCACCTCGCCGGACGTCTTGCCGCCGTCGTACGCGCGGGGGTCCCGGTATCCGGGGCCGACGGGCTCGTGCTCCTCGTATACACCGTCGCCATCCTGGTCCCCGCCGTCGGGGTGGATCGTCCCACCGGGGTTCCGGCAGTTCGGCCGGTCTGCCGGGTCCGTGGTGCATACCCCCCTGCCGTTGGGCGGTGGCGCGGTCGAGGGCTCCGCCCGGCGGGTCTCCTCGGTGGCCCTGCGTTCTTCGGTTTCCCGGTCCCGGGCGGCCTTCTCTCTGGCCGCCTTCTCCTGGGCGGCTTTCTCGGCCGCTGCGGCCTGGGCGGTGGCCTGAGCGCCGATCGCCCGGCTGACGGTGGGCTCGTCCGCCTGGAGCGCGACGGCGACAGGCGCTCTGTCGGGCTCGGGTGCCGGAGGCGCGGTCCCGCACGCGGTCAGGGCCAGCAGGAGCGTGGCGGAGGTGGCCGCTGCTGTGCAGAGGCCCCTGCGAACGGTGTGTCTCTCGTTCATGGCTGCCGCCTCGGGCCGATGTCCCCGCTGAGAGAACGCTATGCCCGGCCCCTCCGGCGGGCAATGCGTCGGGAGCGGGCGGCTGCCTCTTCGGTGCGCGGCCGGTCTCGGCCCTGGCTCCGCGGGCGGGTCAGAGCGGCGGCAGGGCCGGTGGGGTGCCCGGGGGCTGGGGGTCGCCCGCGTCGTAGGCCGCGAGGGCGGTCTGGCGCAGGGGGAGGAGGGTCCCGAGGTCGTCGGAGGAGAGGTGGGGGCGGGAGAGGGCGAGGGTCGCGGCGTCCTCGACGGCGGCCCAGGCGCTGCGGGCCCGCTTGTTGGCGCGGCAGCGGGTGTCGCCGCGGAGGAAGCCGGCGCCCGCCGCGAACCCGGCCGAGGCCAGGGCGATCAGGGCCGCCGGGATGCGGGCGTCCGGGGTCGCGAGGCCGGCGGCCCCCGCGGTGCCGGCGAGCAGGGCGGCCGGGAAGCCGAGCAGGATGTGCGCCTTGTTCCACCACTCGGCCCGCCGGTGGGCCAACTGCCGCTGGTGGCCCGCCTCCTGCCGTAACCGTTCGATCTCCACCCTCAGACGCTCCCCGGCGGGGTCCGGGGAGCCGCCCAGGGCCGTGGTGCCGTGTGCGGGAGTGGCCATGCGTCATTCCAACACGCGGACGGGGAAAGGGGATTGGGGTGAGCGGACAAGTTTCGCGCGCGGGGGTGGTGGACCTCCCACGGATGCGGGCGGGGGCCCGACACGGGTGGGGTGGCGTCACCTTCCGGGCCGATGTGACGGCGGCTTCGTCACGCCGGGCTTTCCCTGAGGGCGGTGACGAACGAGGACCAGCCGGCTGCGGAGAAGACAAGGACGGGGCCGTGCGGGACCTTGGAGTCGCGGACGGGAACGCCTGAGGGGTGGCCGTCCAGAACTTCGACGCAACTGCCGCCCTCGTTCCCGCTGTACGTCGACTTGCGCCAGCCGGTCGGGGCCGAAGCATCTGGGGTCGTGCGTTCATTCACGGTGTCCGTAGTCCTTCGCTGTCGCCCGCAGGAGGGCAAGTGACTCCCTGAGCGGCAATGCGTCGCTCAGCGCAAGATCGTAGGCTCCTTCGAGGCGGTCGACCAGGTCCGGGGAATCGTGCACCAGGCCGACCTGGATGCCCTCGGAGTACGCCACCGGGGGTTGGTCATCGAACTTCATCAGCGTGAGCATGCCTTGCATCAAGGTGTGGACGCCCAGCCCGAACGGCAGCACATGTACTCGCACCCGCCCCGACTCCACCAGGCGGACCAGATGCGTGATCTGCTCCGCCATGAGTTCCCCGCTTCCTACGACCCGGCGCAGCACCGCCTCGTCGAGCAAGGCCCATACCACGGGGGTCACTGCCCTGGGTCGCCGACGAGGGCAGGCCCTGCTATCTCGTCGGCGACGGCGACGGGTACGTCTCCCGGGTCGCCGACAACATCGAGAGCGTGCAACTCGGCATGGCCGCGGACCTCCTCGGTCACATCGAAGATCTGCTGCGTGACCGCTCGGCAACGCCCGAGCAGCTCCGCTATGCCGTTTCCCGCCTCGCGGAGTCGCTGCGCGACGTGCACCGCATCGCGCGGAGCAGGGGTGCGCGGCTGTCGGCCGGCGGATAACAGGGGACGCCCCCGCCGTCACCCCCGCCGCAGCGCGAACCACAGCTCCATGCGGACGTCGGCGTCGTCCAGGTCCGCGTCGAGGAGGGTGGCGCAGCGGGTGATGCGCTGGCGGACGGTGTTGCGGTGGATGGAGAGGGCTGTGGCGGTGCGGTCCCAGTTGCCGTGGAGGGAGAGCCAGGTGCGCAGGGTCTCCCGCAGGGCGGGGGCGTCGGCGAGAGGGGCGAGGAGGCGGCGGGCGGATTCCGGGGTGAGGGGGCCGCCGGGGTCGCGGTGGCGGGTGAGGTCGCGGCGGGTGGCCGTCGCGTGGCGCAGGGCGCGGGCGGCCTGGAGGTCCGCCTCCGGGAGGGCGTCCGGCGGGGTGGGGGCGCTCGCGCCGAGGGTCCAGCCGGGCTGCGGGGCGGGGTCGCGGCCGTCCGGGAGGAGGAGGCGGACCGTGCCGTCCGCCTCCGGCGAGACGAGTGCGGTGCCGAGCGCCGCGCCCAGGGCCGCCGCCGCGAACGGGGTCCCGTCGCCGCCGTGCGCGTGGACCACCGTCCAGGGGCCCGGCCCCAGCAGCGGCGCGGTCGCCGACGGCGACTCGCCCAGGAGCAGCCGGACCAGGGCCGTGGACCGGCCGGCCGTGTCCGTGCCCCGGTGGGGCGCGGTGAGCAGGGACAGCAGGACGACGGCGACCCCGGCGAGGGTGTGGTCCCCGGCCTCGCGGGTCGGGGCGGCCAGGCCGAGGGCCAGGCCCTGCCCGCCGCCGAGGGCGTACGCGGCGAGGACGTCGGAGCCGGCCTGGTCGGTGGCCGAGGCCGGGGCCGGCCCGCCCCGGGGGGACGGCGTACCGCTCACCACGCGCGCCAGGCGCGCCAGCCCGGCCGCCGCCTCCGGCGCGCGCTCCCGGCCCGCCGCGTAGAGGACCGCGCCGTCCGGGCCGAAGAGGACCGCCCGGCCCTCCAGGCGCTGCGCGAGCTGGTGCAGCACCGCCGGGACCGGGTCCGGCCGGGCCGCCGCCGCGGCCAGCCCCTGCTGGGCCTGCGTCACCCGGCGCAGCTCACGGTGCCGGGCCTCGGCCATCAGCCGCCACACCGCCCGCGCCACCGCCGTGAACGTCGTCCGGGGCGGGACCTCCAGCAGCGGCAGCCCGTGCCGGTCGCACGCGGAGATCAGCTCCGGCGGGACCGCGTCGTGCACCGGGGCGACGCCGAAGCCGAGGGCGGCCGCCCCCGCCTCGACGATCCGCGCCACATAGCGGTCGGGGTCGGTGAGCAGCACGCCCGCGCTGAGCAGCAGCTCGCCGCCGAGGAGATAGGGGTACGGGTCGGCCATCTCGGAGGTGTGCACCATCCGGATCACCGGGGCCGCCGGGGGTACCGGGCCGCCCCCTTCCCGGTGCGCGCCGCCGGCCGGCGCCTCGGCCGACACAGGTCCGGCCGACGCGGGTCCGGCCGACGCGGGACCGGCGGCCGGCGGGCCCGCGAGCTGGCGCAGGCCCAGCTCGGGGTCGGCGAGCAGGGTGACCAGCGGAATCGGCGTCGTGGGCGGGGCCGTACCCGGATCGGACATGGACGTTTCCTCCACCCGGAGAGTCAAGAGTGGAGGAAACGTACACTTCATCGGCGCTTTCCGGCCACCTACCGTCAGTGCTCGGCGCGCGACCGGCGACCGGGCCGGGCGGGGGTGGGATCGCCCCGGCCCGCGTGAGGGACGTGAGGGACCTGTCCGGGGGACGAGACGGAAGGAAAGCCGATGGCTGTCGACTACGCAGTGATCGTCGTCTATCTGGCCGCCATGCTCGGCATGGGCTGGTGGGGCATGCGGCGCGCCAAGTCCAAGAGCGAGTTCCTCGTCGCCGGCCGCCGGCTCGGCCCGGCCATGTACTCCGGCACCATGGCCGCCATCGTCCTCGGCGGCGCGTCCACCATCGGCGGTGTCGGCCTCGGCTACAAGTACGGGCTCTCCGGCGCGTGGATGGTCCTCACCATCGGCCTCGGGCTGCTCGCGCTGAGCATCTTCTTCTCCGCCCGGATCGCCCGGCTGAAGGTCTACACCGTCTCCGAGATGCTCGACCTGCGCTACGGCGGCCGGGCCGGGCTGATCACCGGTGTGGTGATGTGGGCGTACACGCTGATGCTGGCGGTCACCTCGACCATCGCCTACGCCACGATCTTCGACGTCCTCTTCGACGTGAACCGCACCCTCTCGATCGTCCTCGGCGGCGCGATCGTGGTCGCCTACTCGACGCTCGGCGGCATGTGGTCGATCACCCTCACCGACATGGTGCAGTTCGTGGTCAAGACGGTCGGTGTGCTGCTGCTCCTGCTGCCGATCGCGGTCGTCAAGGCGGGCGGCTTCGCCGAGATGAAGGCGCAGCTGCCCACCGAGTACTTCGCCCCGCTCGGCATCGGCGGCGAGACGATCTTCACCTATGTCCTGATCTACACCTTCGGCATGCTGATCGGGCAGGACATCTGGCAGCGGGTGTTCACCGCCCGCAGCGACCGGACGGCCCGCTGGGGCGGCACCGTCGCCGGTACCTACTGCCTCGCCTACGCCCTCGCCGGCGCGGTCATCGGCACCGCCGCCAAGGTCCTCTACCCGGACCTGGCCAACGCCGACGACGCCTTCGCCACCATCGTCAAGGACGAACTCCCGATGGGCGTGCGCGGTCTGGTCCTCGCCGCCGCGCTGGCGGCCGTGATGTCGACCTCCTCCGGCGCGCTGATCGCCTGCGCCACCGTCGCCAACAACGACATCTGGTCCCGGCTGCGCGGCCTCGCCCGCCCCGGCGGCAGCGGGCCCGGCGGCTCCGGTTCTGGTTCCGGTTCCGGGGGTGGCGAGCCGCACGACGAGGTGAAGGGGAACCGCGCGTTCATCCTCCTGATGGGCCTGGCCGTCATCTGCGTCGCCGTCGCCCTCAACGACGTGGTCGAGGCGCTGACCGTCGCCTACAACCTCCTCGTCGGCGGACTGCTGGTGCCGATCCTCGGCGGGCTGCTGTGGAAGCGCGGCACCGTGCAGGGCGCGCTCGCGGCCGTGGCGGTCGGCGGGCTCTCGGTCATCGGCCTGATGGCGACGTACGGGATCCTCGCCAACGAGCCCATCTACTACGGCCTGATCGCCTCGCTGGTCACCTACACGGCCGTGAGCCTCGCGACCCGGCCGACCGACCCGGAGGTCCTCGCCCACTGGCGGGAGCGCCTCGCGGGGCGGGGCGGCCCGGACGAGGGCGGCCCGGGCGGGAACGGCGTGAACGGTGCCGGTGCGGGCGGGGCCGCCGCGGAGCCCCCGGCGGCCGAAGCAGCCGCCGGGCCCCGCTAAAGTCGACGATAAGCACACATTCATTCGATAGCGGTCATCGCGGCGAGCACGCGGGGACCGAGAGCGCGGACAGCGCGACGACAGCGACGCCGCGACGACAGCGACAGCGCGACGAGGCGCAGGAAAGAAGGAACCCCAGATGAGCAGCACCGAGCAGCCGCGCGGCCCGATCGACTCCTCCCGCATCCCGCGGTACGCAGGGCCCGCCACGTTCGCCCGGCTGCCCCGCCTCGACGAGGTCGGCCGCGCCGATGTCGCCGTGGTCGGCGTCCCCTTCGACTCCGGCGTCTCCTACCGGCCCGGCGCCCGCTTCGGCGGCAACGCCATCCGTGAGGCGTCCCGTCTGCTGCGCCCCTACAACCCGGCGCAGGACGCCTCCCCCTTCGCGCTCGCCCAGGTCGCCGACGCGGGCGACATCGCGGCCAACCCGTTCAACATCAACGAGGCCGTGGAGACGGTCGAGGCCGCCGCCGACGACATCCTGGGCACCGGCGCCCGGATGATGACCCTCGGCGGCGACCACACCATCGCGCTGCCCCTGCTGCGGTCCGTCGCCAAGAAGCACGGACCCGTCGCGCTGCTCCACTTCGACGCGCACCTCGACACCTGGGACACCTACTTCGGCGCCGAGTACACCCACGGCACCCCGTTCCGCCGGGCCGTCGAGGAGGGCATCCTCGACACCTCCGCCCTCTCCCACGTCGGCACCCGCGGCCCCCTCTACGGCAAGCAGGACCTGACCGACGACGAGAAGATGGGCTTCGGCATCGTCACCTCCGCCGATGTCTACCGGCGCGGCGCGGACGAGGTCGCCGACCAGCTCCGCCAGCGCATCGGCGACCGGCCGCTCTACATCTCCATCGACATCGACTGCCTCGACCCGGCGCACGCCCCGGGCACCGGCACCCCCGAGGCGGGCGGTATGACCTCCCGCGAGCTGCTGGAGATCCTGCGCGGCCTCGCCTCCTGCAACCTGGTCTCCGCCGACGTGGTCGAGGTCGCCCCGGCCTACGACCACGCCGAGATCACCGCGGTCGCCGCCTCCCACACGGCCTACGAGCTGACCACGATCATGTCCCGCCAGATCGCCGCCGCGCGGGACGCGGCCCCGGCCGCCGGCCGGGAGGCCGGCGCGGGGGAGGGCCCCAAGTGACCCACGACCACGACCTGGTGCTGCGGCCCAGCGCCGCCCAGACCGAGGCCGCCCTCAACCCGCCGCCCGGCCGCAACGGCGGCGACCTGGTCGTCGAGACCCTGGCCGGGCTCGGCGCGACCACCGTCTTCGGGCTCCCCGGGCAGCACGCGCTGGGCATGTTCGACGCCCTGCGCCGCTCCTCCCTGCGCTACGTCGGCCTGCGGGTGGAGAGCAACGCGGGCTTCGCCGCCGACGCCTACGGGCGGATCACCGGCGAGGCCGCCCCGCTGCTGCTGTCCACCGGGCCCGGCGCGCTGATGTCCCTGGCCGCCCTCCAGGAGGCGGCCGCCGCCTCCGCGCCGGTGCTCGCCATCGGCAGCCAGGTGCCCGTCGCCGGGCTCGGCGGCGGACGCCACGGCTATCTGCACGAACTCCGCGACCAGCAGGCCTCGTTCCGCGACATCGTGAAGTCCGTGCACACCGTGCGCACCGCCTCCCAGATCCCGTCCGCGATCGCGGCGGCCTGGGAGTCGGCCCTGACCGCCCCGCACGGGCCGGTCTGGGTGGAGATCCCGCAGGACGTGCTCCTCGCGGAGACGATCCTGCCGGTCGTCACCGCCGTGGACGCCACCCCCGAGGACCTGGCGCCCCGGCCCGAACTCACCGCCGTCGCCGCCGATCTGCTGTCCCACGCCCGCCGGCCCGTGATCGTCGCGGGCGGCGGAGTGGTGCGCGCCGACGCCTCCGGGAAGCTGCGCGCGCTCGCCGAGAAGATCGACGCGCCCGTCGTGACCACCTTCGGCGGCAAGGGCGCCTTCCCCTGGGAGCACCCGCTGTCGCTGCGCTCCTGGCTGGAGGACCGGCACACCACCGACTACCTGGAGGCGGCCGACGTCCTGCTCGTGGTCGGCTCCGGGCTCGGCGAACTCTCCTCGAACTACCACACCTTCGCGCCCCGCGGCCGGGTGATCCAGATCGAGGCGGACCTCGGCAAGCTGGAGTCCAACCACCCCGGCCTCGGCATCCACGCCGACGCGCGCCTCGGTCTCCAGGCACTGCTGGAAACCGTGACCGAGCGCCGCGACCCGACGGCGGCCGCGTCGGTGCGGGAGGTCCTGGACGCCGTCCGGGCCCGGATCGACGCGCAGGAACTCACCCTGGAGCAGCGGGTCCTGGCCTCGGTGCGCGCCGCCCTGCCCGATGACGCGCCCAGCTTCTGGGACATGACGATCCTGGCCTACTGGGCCTGGTCCGCGTTCGACGCGCGGCAGCCGAACACCATGCACTCGGCGCAGGGCGCGGGCGGCCTCGGCTACGCCTTCCCGGCGGCGCTCGGCGCGGCGGCGGCCGACCCGAGCCGGCCGGTCCTCGCCGTGTCGGGCGACGGCGGGGCGATGTACTCCCTCGCCGAGCTGGCGACCGCCCGCCAGTACGACCTGCCCGTCACCTGGCTGATCGTCGACGACGGCGGTTACGGCATCCTGCGCGAGTACATGTCGGACGCCTTCGGTGAGACGACCGGCACGGAGCTGGTCCGCCCGGACTTCACGGCCCTCGCCGAGTCCTTCGGCGTCCCGGCGGTGCGCACGAGCCCGGAGGCGCTGGCCGAGGACCTGTCCAAGGCCCTCGCCCAGCCGGGCCCGTCCGTGGTCGTCCTCCCGGCGCTGCTGCGGATGTTCGCCCCGACGCACCTCTGACGCGGCGGGGACGCGGCGGGCCGGCCGGTCCGTTCGGGGCGGCCGGGCCCGACGGGCCGGGACGCACCCCCGTGTCGTCCCGGCCCGGTCGTCCCCGTCCCCCGGTCTCCGTCCCCGGCCCGCCCGCTCGGGCATCCGGGGCCATGGCTCAGGCGTCCGGGGCGACCGCCGTCGTGTCCGCGAACGAGTGGTGCTCGTGCGCGATCCGCCAGCGGCCCGCCTCCCGGCGCAGCCCGAGGGTGAGCCGCAGCCGGGTCTCCGGCCGCGCGGCCAGCTCCTCGGGCGTGCCGCAGCGCAGCAGCGCGTACGCGAAGGCGACGTCGTCACCCGCCGTGATGTCCAGCGACTCGATGTCGAACCGCGCCCCGGTCGCCAGCCAGTCGAAGAACGGCGGCCAGGTCGCGCGATAGGCGTCGAGGCCCCGGGCGCCCTGGTGCGGCGGTGGCACGTCGAACATCACGATGTCCTCGGTGTGGTCCGCCAGGACCCCCGGCAGGTCGGCCGAGCGGATCGCGTCCGCCCACTGCTCGACCAGCCTCCTGATCTCGGCTTCGTCGTCCGCCATGGCTGCCCGCCTCCTTCCGCGCCCGCACACGGGGCGCCCACTGATGCAGACCGGCCGGCGGCCCGGGACTCATCGGCCGGCCGCCGGGCCGTCGGCGCGCCCCTCAGCCGCCCGCCGCGACCAGGACCGCCCGCAGCTCGGCCAGGCCCGCCCGCCACACCTCCCCCGACCCGCTCCCGTCCCACAGCTCCGCCAGCTCCGAGGGCTTCACCAGCACCCGGTCGAGGGCCCGGACCGCCTGCCCGCGCAGCTCCTCGGGCAGCGCCGGTATCGGCTCGTCCTGCCCGTACGAGGTGGTCACCAGCGCCCCGCCCGGGCACTGCGCGGCGATCAGCGCGGCGGCGGCCACCGCCTCGGCGGCCTCGTCGCTGTCCAGGTACTCCACGGCGGAGATGGTGCGCAGCAGGGCTTCGCGCAGGATGCCCGTCCGCTCGCTCTCGGCGGCGCCGTCGAGCGTGCCGGAGAAGTCGGCGGCGGTGTCGTTGTCGAAGTGCCCGGAGTCGCCGGTGTGCTGCGGAGCGCGGCCGCCACGATGGGGCTGCTGGTGCCGTTCCTGCTGATGGTCTCCTTCGTCCTCGGCGACGCGTCGGGCGGGGGCGACCGGGTCGGATTCCTGCCGGACCGGGCCGGGCGCCAGATCCTGGCGGCGCACCCCGAGGGCGTCTTCGGCCCGTGGGCCGGGATCGGGGTGCTCGCCCTGTGGGCCGTCGCCGCGCTGTGGGCGGGCCGGTGGCGGCTGACGCGCCCGCTCAGCCGATCGGGACCGCCGTGCGGGAGCGGCGCGGGCGGCCGCCTCCGGTGGGGGTGGTGCGGGGCGCGGCCGCTCCGACGTGGGCGACGACGGAGGAGTGGAAGCGGTCCACGGCGGCGTCGACGCTGCGGATGAAGCCCGTCTCCGCGTTGCCGCGCGCCGCGCCCATGCTCTTGAAGAGGGAGAGCCGGAAGCCGGTGATCCGGGCCTCGTCGCGCGGGAGCAGGTCGGCCGGTTCGGGGCGCAGGCGCTCCAGGGTGCCGCGGGGGCCCTTGCCGTCGTCCACCAGGGTCTCCACATGGAGGTCCGCCGGGGCCTCGGCCAGGGTGCGGATCAGGCGCTTCGCGGTGGTCAGCGGGTAGCTGCCGTCGGGCGGCTCGATCTCGATCGAGGTGCGCAGCTTGGCGGTTCGCAGGTCGGCGACGATGGCGAGGACGCCCGGGGTGCCCTCGATCCGCAGCTCGGCGCTGAGCCGGCCCTCGTCGCAGAGCTGGTCGGCCAGGGCGAGCCGGCGCCGGTGCGGGTCCTCGCCCCGGCGGGACCGCTGCACGGGCAGCGCCTTCTGCCCCAGCTCCCCGCCGAGGCGCAGGCAGACCTGGCGGATGAGCTGCTCCCAGCTCACCACCACCTCCAGGGCGCGTCCGTCGCCCTGGCACAGGGTCTCGGTCTCGATGCCGTTGCGGACGGGGACCCAGGCCGGCCCCATGTTCTGGAAGCCGTGGCAGCCGGAGTTGTCGTGCTGGAGGTAGTGCAGCAGCTCCTGGAGGAGCCAGACGTGCGCCGCGTTGCCCACGCCCTCGTGCCGGATGAGCATCTGCGCCTGGTGCGCGACCTCCGCCCAGGAGAGGTGCCAGAGGGCCACCTTGTGCTTGCGGCGCCCGTCGCTGCGGACGTCGACCAGGGGACGCCCTTCCAGGGCCACGTCGTTGGAGAGGGTGATCACGGCCTCGTAGCCGCGGCGGGCGGCGATGTCCACATAGCTCTGCACCTGTTCGGAGCGGAGCGGGTTGCCGTTGGTCTTGGTCTCCACCAGGGCCGTCCACAGCTTGCCCGCCCGCTCCACGCGGATCACGCCGTCGGGGCGTTTGGGGGCCTCGCCGCCGCCGTGGGGGAGGGGGACCTCGACGAAGGTCTGCATCCGGCTGGCCGGGGCGCCGAACGCGGCGGTGAGTCGCCGTCCGAACTCGGGGACCTCGGCCATCACGGAGAGGAGGACGGAGGTGGCCCGGGTCTCGCGTTCCCGGTCGCTCTTCAGGGAGGAGGCCGGGAAGAGGCGGGACGGGCGCCAGGAGTCGTTCTCGGCGAGGGAGGGGCGGACCGTGCGGGGCAGGGTGATCTTCTTCTTGACGGTGCGGGGCCCGCGGGCGGGCACCGGTGGGACGGGCCCGTCCGGGGCCCCCGCCCCCTGGCCCCCGGCGGCGTACGGCGACCCCGCCCCGGTGGGCGGAACCGGGACGGACGCCTGGGCGGGGGCGGCCGGGGTGCGGGCGACCTGGGCCGGGAGTCCGGGCAGGGGCGCCGGTGCCTGGCCGGCCGGGAGCTGCTCGACCGCCGGGGCGGCCGGGGAGGCGGGAACGGTGGCGGGTGCCGGTGCGGCGCCCCCGGCGTGGGCCTCCGCCGGCTCCGGTCCGTCCCCGGGCTCGGCGTCGTCGACCTCGATGCCGAACTCGGTCGCGAGCCCCGCGAGGCCGGTCTCGTACCCCTGCCCGACGGCCCGGAACTTCCACTCCGCCCCACGCCGGTACAGCTCGCCGAAGATGAAGGCGGTCTCCCGGCCCGCGTCCGTGATCGAGAAGCCGAGGACGGTCTCGCCGGACCGGTCCGAGACGGTGACGCGCAGGTCGTCCAGTTCGCCGAAGGTGGCGTCGTCGTACTGGCTCGCCGCCACGACGATGCGGCGGACGGACTCCGGGACCGCGGTCAGGTCGATGCTGATGCGGTCCTCGCTGCCGCCGTCCGTCGGGTTCTTGCCGAGCAGCTGCACACTGCCGTCCGGCGCGGCCGGGTTGTTGTAGAAGAAGAAGTCGGCGTCGCTGCGGACCTTGCCGTCCGCGCCCAGCAGGAGGACGGAGACGTCCGCGTCGCCGTCACCGGAGGCGCTGGACCAGCCGAGGCTCACCACCACGGCGCCGGTGTCGTCGCTGAGGGCCGCGAGGCCGACGTTGGATCCCTTGGACATCTCCTGCATCGAGTCCCCCCGGAGACAAGGCACGCGGGCGCGTCGAAGCGGCCACAGCGCGTCGATCTGTGACGTCGTGCGCACACTCGGTGCGTACGAAGTGAACCGTAGCGCTCAAAGGCGGTACTCGTGCAGATGATGTGATGACTCGGATGCATCGGGGTGGACCGCACCAATCCGGCGTACGCCCCCGGCGCGCGCCACGCCGTACGCGCCCCCCGCCCCGCACCCGGGTCCGTGCACCGCCCGGCCCCGCCCCCGGCAGGACCCCGCCCCGCCCGGCGGGACCCCGCCCCGCCCGGCGGGACCCCGCCCCGCCCGGCGGGACCCGGCCTAGATGAGTAAGTCCGAAGGCTGGGTCAGTGGTCGTAGGCGATGAGTGACCGTGTGATGGTTCGGCCTGTGTTGCGGTTGTGCCAGATCGTGG